>JAGWBV010000041.1:0-11910 GCA_021295715.1 Candidatus Poribacteria bacterium
TATACGCGATATAATAGCCATCGGTTATCGGCTATCGGCTGTCAGTCAAAAGATATTTAGGGCATGAAAAAATAGTGCAACCGCCACAAGCATCTACTGATAGTTTCCGACTGCTGACGACTGACAACTTATAAAAAAGGAGATTACTATGAAGTTAGCACGATATGAATTAAATGGAACAATCGGTTACGGCATTGTCTCAGGAGATAGTCTGAACGTTCTATCAGGATGCCCGTTTAGTGAATATAGCGAAACTGGGGAGACCGTTGCATTAGGGGATGTCAAACTGCTCGCACCGACGACACCCACAAAGGTATTGGCTGTCGGCTTGAACTATCGAAGCCATTTAGGTGGTGCCCCTGAACCGCAAAACCCTGAAATTTTTATTAAAACCCCTTCCTGTATCAACGACCCAGAAGGCAATATCGAATTACCTGATGGCGATGACGAAGTCCACGCGGAAGGCGAACTCGTTGTCATCATAAAAGAACGGACAAGCAAGACGACACCAGAAGAAGCCGCCGCCAATATTTTGGGTGTAACCTGCGGCAACGATGTCAGCGCGCGCACATGGCAGAGCAACGACTTGCAGTGGTGGCGCGCCAAAGCCTCGGATACCTTCGGTCCTATAGGTCCCGTTATCGTGACTGACCTTGACTATACCGATGCCCAATTAGAGACCCGTATCAACGGCGAAGTCGTTCAGAAGCAGACCACTGCCGATCTTATTTTTCCAGTGACAACAGTTGTCAGTTTCATTTCGCAGGCAATAACCCTTGAACCGGGGGATGCAATCTTTACGGGGACTCCCGGCACAACGACCGCTTTGAAAGCCGGTGATGTCGTTGAGATTGAAATTGAGGGCATTGGCGTTCTGAAGAATCCTGTCGTAGCGTAGGAATGCCTTTGTGGGCATGCTTTCCAAGTACTCCGCTGGCGAGGTTTTTAACCTCGCCCTATACTCACTTGCAGATATGTCTAATATCCTGCGACAATGAGTGACACTAATGAAAATATTGTTTAGAGGCATAGCATTATTACTGGCCGTCTTACTCACCGTTTCAATACTCACTGGCTGCGGCGGTGACGATGACACAGATGAACCTATTCCAGTTAGTTTCGTGAGTGCAATCCCGCTAGGCGGTGAAATTGCCGCGAATGCGACTATTACGGTTATTTTTGACAACGCTCCCATTGATGTCACAGTAAGTGCCGGTACTGTCACAGTCGCAGGCAAAGCCGCGACGATCATGGGTCCCTTTACGCCAGGTTCCCTCGCATTGACGATCAGATGGGCTGATGGAATCCAAGAGCTTAACTACACCGTTACCGCACCTTGTTGCTCATTCCCGGATATCATCGGTGGCACTGTCAAAGACGGGGATATAGATGTCGATCCCGAAGCTATTAACAGTGCTGGGAAGATTGAGATTACATTCACTGAAGATGTAACCGGAAAAATCGCGCTTCAAACCGAAGGCGGAGATGATGTAGGTTGGACCGCAAAAGTTGCTGGCAACAAAGCGACGCTTGAGCTTATCAAAGGTAGAGAGCTCGCCAGTGAAACCGTCTACGTCATTGTTGGCAGAGTCACTACTATCGAAGGCATCCGAGTTGACATTAAAATCACCTTTGTAACCAAAGGTAAAGCGTAAATTATAATCCTGCTTTGACTTTCGTTGTTGAGGAACCTTACCTCGTCCCTTCTTAATGAGGAGGAAAAAATGCGTTTCACACATCTACCTTCTTCGTCCAATAAGCCTTGGAGACTCACAGGATACGCCATAATTGCCGTGTTTCTGCTAAGTATTGGTATGGCAATACAAGCATCGGCAGTGCTGTTGTTTCATGACGACTTTGAGAAAGATAATATCGGTGAGGAACCCAGCAAATGGGAGGTCGGACACGACGGAGCCACAACCGCGGAAGTCGTTCCCGATCCGAAAAAGGCGAGTAATAAAGTCCTGGCAACGTCCGACAAAGGGTCTAATGCTTCACGGCATGATGTTGGTGGATCCATCTACGTCTTTGGTGACGCAGGCTGGGACGATTATGTTGCTGAATGGGATATGATGTTCCCTGATGACTTCTATATGGGTGTTGTCTTTCGCTTCCAAGATGGCGAAAAATTCTATCTGAGCGACCAACGGCAAGGCGGTAGAGATTACCACTTCTACAAACGCCAAGGCGGTTGGGCACAGGTCAAAGCCGGGTTGGTTGAAAACGACCCCGAAGTCTGGTATCGCGCACAACTGGTCCTCGCCGGTGATAAATTCACCTTCAAGTTGAAAGAACGTGACGACAAAACCTCGTTTGACAAAGTAGATCCAGCGACAGAAGGTGAAGACGGAAACTTCAAAACCGGTAAGTTCGGTCACTACGGTCTTGTCTATCTTGATAACATTTTTGTCGGCGATGCTGTCGAGGACCTCGTTTTACCTGTTGAACCGCAGGATAAGTTAAGCACAACCTGGGGGACAATTAAGGGGGCCTATTAGACATGGACGTGCTAAGGAAAAGCTTGGAAGGCTGGAAGTTTGGAAGAAGGACATCCATCCTTCCACTCTTTCGTTCATCCATACCGAACCACAAGGAAAATTAAATATATGGCGACCTATATTGCCCACGGTGGACAAGACACCGTTATCACAACCGAAGAAAAACGCGCACTCCTACACGAGGCACTCCTCAAATTAGGCGGTATTCCGAAGAAGATATTGGTAATCCCGCCGGATATAACACGCCTCCATTCAAACGCTGGCGAACTCACCCAACTTCTCTATGAATTATGGGACACCGCAAATGGCACGACTTTCGATATCCTCCCCGCTATCGGCACGCATGCTCCTATGACTGAACCCCAAATTGCCGAGATGTATGGCGATTTACCAAAAGCAACCTATCACGTCCATCACTGGCGAACGGGACTCCACCACTTCGGTGAAGTGCCATCCGAGCTCGTGCAGGAGGTATCGGGCGGTAAACTCGATTACAGTATCCCTGTCGCTGTGAACCGCCGTCTCGTAGAGGGAACCTACGAACTCATCATCTCCGTCGGACAGGTGATCCCACACGAGGTTATCGGTATCGCCAACGGATTTAAAAATATCCTCGTCGGTGCCGGGGGTGTTGAGATGATTAACAAATCCCATTTTCTCGGTGCCGTGGACGGCATGGAACGGCTCATGGGACGAACGGATACCTCTGTCAGGAGAGTGCTGAATTACGCCCACGCGCACTACCTGAAGCAGCTCGGTATCGTGTATGTTATGAGTGTTATGGATGCCGATGCCTCTGGAGAACGGGTAATGCGTGGTCTTTACGTTGGCGATGACGCACGCACCTTTGAGACCGCTGCCGAATTGAGCAGATCCGTTAATATGACGTTCTTAGATGAACCTTTGTCAAAAGTGGTGGTCTATTTGGATCCGAGGGAGTTCAAAAGCACATGGCTTGGTAACAAGGCGATCTATCGCACGCGGATGGCGATGGCGGACGATGGTGAATTGATTATCATCGCACCCGGACTCCGTGAGTTCGGTGAGGACGCTGAAATCGACCGACTCATCCGAAAATACGGCTATTGCGGCACACCGGCAACACTCAACGCTGTTTCAGAAAATCCAGAGTTGCAAGACAACCTTTCCGCTGCTGCACATCTGATTCACGGCAGCACCGAAGGACGTTTCAACGTCACATACGCCACGGAACACCTCACGCAAGCCGAAATCGAATCCGTCGGCTACCAATGGGCACCCGTGGATGAAGTGCTTGCTGAATATAATCCGGCAACGCTTGTTGATGGTTTTAACGACGATGGCTTCTTCTACATCAGCGAACCCGGGCAAGGCTTATGGGCACTCCACTCGCGGTTTAGTGATTAGATAAATTAAAAATAAAAGGAGCGAAAACAGAATGCAACCCCTCAAAATTATTGTAGAAAAACACACCGACGGCTATATCGCCTACCCACTCGGATTGAAAGGTGTCGTCATAGGACAAGGTGATACCTACAAGGAAAGTGTTGAGGACGTAACCTCGGCAATTCAGTTTTATATTGAGACCTTTGGAAAAGAAGAACTCGAAATTGAGGAACCCGCCTTGGACGTTTTCGTAACTGAAGTGGGTATCTGATGTCTCGTTTTCCAGTAGATGCTCCCAAAAATAGAGTCGTCCGTGCGTTAGAGCAATTAGGATATCGTCCAATTCGTGAACGGAATCACATTTGTATGGCACGCGAAAATCCAGATGGAAGTCGAAGTATGTTAGACTGCCGAATCATCGTCGCATCAAAGGCTCAACTTTACGCCGAATTTGCACGCAGGCTGGAATCTCCAGAGACGCTTTTCTGGAAGCTTATAAGCTGGTATAAGCAAAGAGGAACAATCATGCGGATACTTTCTTTTGGCTTGGCACTTGTGCTTGTTGTCGGTATTTACGTGGCGCAGGCAGTTGATGAAGACGCATTAATGCTCTATTTACCATTTGATGATGGTGCGGGGAAAAATCCTAAAGATGCCTCTGGCAATGAAAATCGAGCCAGTATCAAAGGTAATTTGAAATGGGTCAAAGGCAAAATTAACGGCGCGCTTGAATTTGACGGAGGTGCGGCGAATTTCGTCGAAGTTGCACACAGTGCGGATCTCGAAGGCATGAAACAGTTGACGGTTGAAGCCTGGGTTCAACCTTTTGGGACAGATGCCCTTGCGAGAGGTATTGTTTCCAAGCGTGCAGCATGGCAGAATGCGGATGTTTACAATCTCTTTTCATGGAATGAGAGCAAATTCTGGGCAAGGGTTAACGCCAAGGACGGCCAACAAATTTCATCGAAATCTCTTTTAAAAGATAAAAGCTGGATTCATCTGGCTTACGTGTACGACGGCAAAACAAAGAAGCAACTGCTTTACGTCAACGGCGAACTCGAAAACGAAGTAGATCATCCCGAAGATGAAGTTGGCAAGGGTGAAAAATCTATATGGATTGGCATACTCAATGAAGGGTACGCCCAAGCGTGGAACGGTCTCATTGACGAGGTCAGAATCTGGAGCACCGTCCTCACCGAAGATGAGATCAAATTGTCAATGGCTGGAGAACTCCTACTCGTCCAATCTTATGGAAAAGCGACGACAACATGGGGACGAATTAAGAAGAAATAAGTAAATCAATCTTGTGGATACACGCATCCTCTCCCCTAATAGATGAAATAGACACCTCTGGCAATCATCAAAATAGGAGGCGCGCAATGCAAAATCCAAATCCGCAGACAGTTTCCGAAGAAACACAGATGGATACGGATGTCACCACTTGGGCACTCCCAGAAGGGGCAATTGCCCGATTAGGACGCGGGAGGGTAGATGCTGTTGAATTTTCCCCAGATGGAAAATATCTCGCTGTCGGAACATGGATTGGGCTGTGGTGGTATGAACTTGCGACGATGCAGCCTGTCGATCTGTGGGAAACAGAACGTGGGGCGGTTACTGCCCTGAAATTTTCACCGAACGGCGAACTGCTTGCGACCGGCAATTGGGACGGTGGGATTAAAGTGTGGGATGTGAAGAATCACCGACGCCTTGCAAAGATGCAGCGGACGGGACAATTTGATCGGGCTTCTGAACTCGTTTTTTCACCAGATGGGCAATGCTTAGCTTCTTCGGGCGGAAGATACGATGCCATTTATATCTGGCATCACGAAACCGGTGAACAAATTGCAAAATTTACCGTTAATGAAGAACTCCAACCTCGCTATCGCCCCAGTAGCATTCCAATTACCTTTTCACCTGACGGAAAGTTCCTCATAGGCGCAACCCCCGAAAACACCTTTTCAGTCTGGGATATCGAAACCGGTGAGCGTATTGCTCACCTCACAGGACATTCATTTTCACTGACCGCTCTGTTCCTTTCCCCATGTCGTAAGTTTTTGGCATCCGTAGATCGGGAGGGCAACCTCCGCAAGTGGGAGGTTAATAGACTCACCACCAATGCATCCATTCCAATCGTCCCATCCGTGCCAAAAGCGATCAACTGGATACAATACACCTTCTCACCCGACAGTATTTTGCTTGCTGCGGAGGTTTCTGGAACAACCATTACGGTTTCAGATGTAGAAAACAATAGAAAAATTGCGACTTTAGTACATAAAGAGGTTATTCAGAAAGTCCGTTTTTTGCAAAAAAGCTCACAATTGGTTATAACGGGTGAAGATACGATTCAGATTTGGAATATCAGGGACTCCGCACCTCAACTCCCAATTATTCGCGGGCATACTAATGCGTGCGGTTCTGTAAAATTTTCGCCAGATGGACAGACATTGGCTACAGGATATCTCTCAGGTGCCATCAGTTTATGGGATGCTCAGGAATTGGAGCGGAAAGTAACACTCAAATGTGAAGGTCTTCACATGACTCGCTCTATTGACTTTTCATCCTGTGGTAACAAATTGGCAGCCACCTCTTATGATAAGATTGTGAGAGTCTGGGATTTTGGAAAATCAGATGTACCACCAGTTGAACTCACTGGACATAAGGCAGTTCTCTACGCCCTCGCATTCTCTCCAAAAGGCAATTCGTTGGTGAGCGCGGACGCTAACGGTGTCTTGGGCTTATGGGATGTGCAACACGGGTATAAACCCCAAATGTTCACGAAAGAGACAGATTGGATCTGGTCGATCGCCTTTTCACCTGATGGAAAATCCCTTGTGAGCGCACATCAGGAAAAAAGAGCCCAACTGTGGAATATTGAAGGCGGAGAGCAAATTGCTGAACTCTCTATGATTCATCCTCAAGACACTGCTAAATACAAAGGTGATGATCACCAAATTCAGAAGAGACTCAAATGGTTGGAAACAGGTTCGGAGTATAGATCTACACCAAAAGCAATTACCTTTTCGCCTGATGGCACCCTAATTGCAGGTGGTGTTTTTCGAGAGCTCTGGTTGTGGGACGCCGCAACGTACAAAACCCAAATGGTAATATGTTTACCACATGGATGCCAAAGAGCTGAAGCGTTAACTTTTTCCCCGTGTGGACGATATCTCGTTTCAGGTGCATCGTGGCAAGGCGCCGATAAGGCATCGATCCGTTTGTGGGATGTCACTACGGGTGAAAATATCGCCACCTTCTGGAGTCATCCGACTGACATTCAGTCGCTCGATTTCTCGCCGGACGGCTCAGTTTTAGCGAGCGCAAGTTATGACGGTACGATTCTACTATGGGATATGAAACCTTACCTTTGCTGAACCGAGAACTATGCGAGTAGTTTCGGTAATTCACTAAGACTCTGAATCGTTTCGTGCCATCTGCCGGTTTGAGTGTCGTCTCGGTCAAGCAAGATCGGACGAATCCCTACACCTTGTGCCCCGACGATATCCGCTGCATAAGTATCCCCAACATGAACCGCTTCTGCCGCTGAGACCTCGATTGCTGCGAGTGTATAGTTGAAGATATGCGGATCCGGTTTCTCGGACCTGACGCGCACATCATGCGAGGCAACAATGACATCAAAATACTCGGCAATGCCGAGTCGCTCAGTAAGCGGCTCCAATGGTGTATCCCAATTAGAAACGATTGCTAACTTGAAGCCTTCATCCCGAAAATGCTGGAGTGTCGGGATAACATCATTGTAAAGTGCGGAACTGTTCGCTGCAAAGAGATAGTGCCCAGATTGCAACAACTCCCACGCTATTTGTTCCACGTGCTTCTCAATACCAATGACTCTTATAAATTCGGATTCTCGCTTCATCACAGTTATTGATAATTCCAGCAGAGAAAATTCGGTAGGAGGGTCGGGTGCCGATGTGCCAGTAAAGAGGCGTTCCATTGCTGTTTCACAGCGTTCCCAATCCACCTCAACGCCATACCTTTTAGCGATTCTTTCAAGGTTTTCTTCAAGTGAATGCCTATGAAAATACAATGTTTCGTAAAAATCAAAGAAAACAGCTTTTACCATTTTTTATCGCTTCGGTTTCTGTTTCGTAATAAAAGGATGCTATCCCTTCAGCGCAAACGCCCCGCGACGGAAAGCAGTTCCGGTAATTCGGACAAGTTCCGGATTGTTTCACGCCATCTACCGGTTTGTGTCCCGTCTCGATCAATCAGTATCGGACGAATCCCCGCATTTTTTGCCCCAACAATATCCGCTTCGTAAGTATCCCCAACATGAACTGCTTCTGCCGCTGAAACTCCCACTGCTGTGAGCGTGTAGTTGAAGATATGCGGATCCGGTTTTGCTGATAGGACGCGCGCATCGTGCGAAGCGACAATTATGTCGAAATAGTGTGCAATGCCAAGCCGCTCGGTGAGTGGGTCCAACGGCGTATCCCAATTTGAAACGATTGCTAACTTAAAACCCGCGTCTCTCAAATGCCGAAGGGTCGGGACAGTGTCATCGTAGAGCGTAGCGGCACTTGCAGCAAAGAGCGAGTGTTCAGATTGCAACAGTTCCCACCCAAGTTCTCTTATAAATTCGCAGTAACTTTCAATGATTTCCTGCATTGTTCCAAGAAGAGTGTGTCCAGCAGGATCGGAGCCTGATGCCTCCGCATAGAGATTCTCACGTGCTGCTGCGTAGCGTGCAGCGTCAATTTCAAAACCGTACCGGTCTGCGATTTTCTGGAGACGCACTATGAGGGGTTGTCCCCACGTGCAGAGTGTATTATAAAAATCAAAAAAAACGGCTTTTACCATGCTTTTAGAGCCCTTAGACGCAGTTAGAAAGTTCCATTAGAAGAATTACGATGAATTCTCAGGACAGAATATAAACGATTTGGTGAGGTTGAATAGTTCGCAGCACTTCCTGTAGCCGGGGTACTAGTGCTGTGTCACTCCTAAAATGATGGATGTGGGCAGCCACAAGGGACTGCCCCTACAGGGAAAATCCCTTCAACCTTGACACAGCACTAGAGGGAGAAGTGCTTCTAACTCATTTCGAGGCGCGACCAGCACGACAACGGCGATACTAAACTGCTTAAGGTTCTGCTGATGTTCAATATTTTGATCGGCAGTTATCCAGACATTGAATTCGTTCTCTGCTTGACGGAGCAATTCCCCGTTCTTCATGCCAGCCCAGCCTTTTTCTTGCACAGTGAAAACGGTATACTCTCTTAATTCGCGCTTTAGTTTTTTAGGCAAACACTCATCAATGAGAATGTGCATAGGCGTGTGTTAGGAGCATCTCCTTCGCGAGTTTCAATGCTTGGACCGCTTGTGCACGGCTGACAGACGGGAAGTCCTCCAAAAAGGCATCAAGACTTTCCCCAACCTCCAAATAGTCGATGAGGTTTTTTATCGGAACACGGGTATTTTTGAACACAGGGGTACCGCTCATAATCTCAGTATCACAGGTGATAAGCTCCTCAACCGTAGGTGGCGTTCGACTATCAAATTGCATGCTTCTGTTCCTCCAGAATATCTTTTTCCATCGTATCGTATTCTTGTCTTATGGAGATATTATAGGATAGATCATTGACCAATATCAAGGAGAAAGTAAATTACCAAACATTAAAGGAAATCTACAAGTAGATCGCGATGCTACATTTATCGATAGCGCGTTGGATCGGAGATACCTGCCTCTTGAAAGCCTTTCTTTCGGAGCAAGCAACTATCGCATCCACCACATGCTCTGCCTTCGGTATCTGGATCGTAGCAACTTAAGGTGAGACTGTAATCAACACCGAGTGCCGCGCCAATTTGAATAACCTCAGCCTTCGTTTTATCAATGAGTGGGGCGCGAATTTTCAATTTCGTCTCACCTTCAACACTGGCTTGTGTCGCAAGATTTGCCATCGTTTCATAGGCGTCTATATACTCCGGACGACAATCTGGATAGCCGCTGTAATCAATGGCGTTGGCTCCGATAAAAATAGTATGAGCAACAAGAACTTCAGCATAAGCGAGCGCGTAGGAGAGAAAAATTGTGTTTCGAGCGGGAACGTAGGTTATCGGTATGCTATCTCCCATTTCAGTATCAGGTCTATCCTTTGGAACTTCGATGTCTGCTGTTAATGCTGATGCTCCGAAAGTCCGCAGATCAATGTCAACGATAATGTGTTGTTTGACGCCTAATACCTTTGCGACGTTTTCAGCATACTGTAGTTCCACTGTGTGTCGCTGACCGTATCGAAAACTCATTGTGTAGGTATCGTAACCTTCAGCGCGCGCGATAGCGAGTGTTGTTGTTGAATCTATGCCGCCACTTAGTAAGACGACTGCTTTTTTACGCAATTCTTTTCCTTTATTACGGTGTCGGCTGTCAGCAGTCAACGATTAGCTACAAAGGCAGGGCAACCACAAGGGATTGCCCCTACTGAGAACTGACTGCTATTTTTCCTCAAACTCTAATTTTGCGAAACAGAGTTACAAAGGCAGGGCAACCACAAGGGATTGCCCCTACTGATGGCTTACTGCTATTCTTGTTCAAACTCTAATTTTGCGAAACGGAGGAAAATACCACCACCCGGTCTGGCAAGGGGACCGTTGATCGCCAAACATGCGATGACATGTTTCGCACCCGGCTCTGCGCTTTCGGTGACAACGACGCGTTGGGGTGTATTGAAACCGGAGGCAGCACCACGTCCTGACTCTCCGAATGCAAGGTCAATTTCGCCATCAATCCAGACTTCACCATAGTCATCAATACACGTGTGGAACCACACCTGCGACCCAGCGATTGAAGTGCCATCAACTTCCTCTGGAAGCGTCACGGTGATACGATACCAACCGAAACAGAGTCCCTCAGAGATGACCGCTTGGATATCCTCACAAATCTCCCAATCTGAAATGTCATAATCAGCGAGACGAGCAGGACTCTCTTTCATCAGATTCACCAAACCCCCATTGGGTTCACCCGGAACGAGTCCATCGCCATAACGCCATTCGGAATTAGTGAGTTCGCGATGTTCTGCATTTTCTAAATCAAGTTCTGCAATAATCATGTGATTTCCTTCGTTTTGTAGTCGCGGCTTCCAACCGCGGTTATTGTGGACGGTGTACACATATAAGGTCCACCGACCGATTTATGAAATTAGTGGTATTCTCCCAGAAGAAGGTATAAAAACCGAGCGAAAACTTAATAGTTAGAAGATTGAAGTCTGTAGGCAATACCTGTTGAAAAAACCAAGAAAATTCCTGCAACAATAAATGGAATCTGAACGGAGAAGTTAACCAAAAAACCGCTGGCGACGTAGCCGAGAAGGAATCCGGTACTCCATGCTAAGTGGGTGAGACCTACCCCGTGTCCTTTCTCGTGAGGCTCGGTGAATTCGTTAATAAACCGAGGAATGGTCGTTGAAAGACTCCACGCCGCGCCTGCACCGAGTATCCCGAAAACTTCCAGGGCAATTAAAGAATCGTGAAAGAACGCCACACCAAAAGCGAGAAGTGTAACAAGGGCATTCGCCACGAGAGCAGGCGTGCGATGTCCAATCACATCACATATTCTTCCAACAGCCAGTTGACATCCAAAAGCGAATAACAGACTCATCGCACCGTAGTAGCCAGTCGCTTTAACACCCGCGATACGAGAGATCAAAATCGGCATGAGCAGGTTCACAGAGCCCCAATAATAGGTCGGGAAAACCCGTAAACCGATCAGCATCTGTATATTCCGCCGCCGAGTTAGATCCAGGTATGCCGCGACGTTGAGGGTGGATTTCCAAATACCATCGCGTTTTCGCTGGGTTTCGGAAGAATGTCCTGCCAACCGAGGCAGAAAGAAACACGCACCTACAAACAGCACACCTGCCAAAACTACAGCTCCGATCCCGAAGGTACTATAGTCGATACGATCAATGACTTCGCCCGCGATGGCACTCCCAACTGCGCTTCCGACAGTCATATTGATAAAGTACCAGCCTGTTGCCCATCCCAATCGGTTTGACGGTACGACGCTGATGAGGTAGGTTTGTCCACCCGCAGT
>JAGWBV010000041.1:12027-37424 GCA_021295715.1 Candidatus Poribacteria bacterium
CCACCTATCAGTGCCGAGAGTCCACCTAACCCGATAGGCAGTGCCCGCAACAACGCTGCGAACAGTGCGGTCTCCTCTAAGATCGTCTCGGCGTAGACAGGAAACAACATCTGGACGGGTCCTGTTACCAAACCGACAACGAACACGATGGCGCAAAGAAAAATAAATCCGCGACTCCACATCTTTTAATTTTTCCTTGCGGAGTAATGACATACATTTGAATCTTGGACATTCGTTCCACTTATCCGCTCTCCGTTTCGTTACGAGCTCCGTTTTTTGCTTCTTGATTTTACTTTGCAGTGTGGAACACGTAAAGTCTCATGGAAAATTGCGTTCGCCCATAGGTTTTTAACAAGTGTTCAATGATGAGTAGTTTCTTACTCATTAGAAACCTGCAAAGACAACGGATACAGCGGCTTATATTCAATAATTTAAAATGCGTATCAGGCTATCTGTAATGTTTGGTGCGGCGGTCCCGAGACCGCACGCACTTGTTGCCCTCATAACTGCCCCAATCTCCAAGATGAGTGCCTCCGAATTTGGTTGCAGCGGCTCAGAGAGAAGTTCTGTCAGGCGATGCGTGCCGATGCGGCACGGAAAACATTTTCCACAAGATTCCTCAGCGAAGAATTCCATAGCATTGCGCGCAACATCAAGCATATCTCGCGTGTCATCAAACACCATAATTCCTGCTGCGCCAAGCATCGCACCCACCTTTTGGAAACTCGGCTCGTCAATAGTAATGTCAAAGTCGGTCTCAGCGATAAATCCACCTGATAATCCCGCTGTCGTGATCACTTGAATTTCACGTCCCTCTGGTGCCCCACCTGCCCATTCGTAGAGGAGCGTCTTTAACGGGAGTCCGAAAGGCACCTCGTAGTTCCCCGGTCTCTGGATGTCGCCGGAGAGGCTAATAATCTTCGTGCCTGCCAAATTTTCGTCGTAGCTGAGATTTTTATACCACGCTGCGCCGTATCGTACAATCTGGACAGCAGCGGCGAGTGTCTCCACATTGTTTACTACGGTCGGTAAGTTTTCAAACCCATGTGTTACCGGATAAGGTGGACGATTCCTTGGAAACGGGTGCTTCCCTTCCAGACTGTTCAATAGAGAGCCTTCCTCCCCACAGACATAAGCACCAGCCCCCCGTCGGATATAGATATGGAAATTGAAGTCTTCACCCCGATGTTTATTTCCGAGGATAGCCTCGCTAAGCAGTCCCGCTGCCTCCGCTTCTGCGAGTGCGCGTTCAAGTATCTTTAAGGTTTCTGGGTACTCATATCGGAGATAGATAAAGCCTCGCGTCGCACCTGTTGCGTAAGCAGCGAGCGTCATCCCTTCAATCACGGCATGTGGGGCATAATCGAGGATAACCCGATCCTTGAAACATCCGGGTTCGCCTTCATCGGCGTTACAGACGATCGTCTTCGGTTCGCCGGGAGCATTCAAAACCGATTCCCATTTCATGCCTGTTGGAAATCCAGCACCGCCTCTGCCTGCAAGTTGGCTCTCTTTAAGCGTTTCAATCACATCTGTTTGTGTGAGTGTTGTCAAGGCACGGGTTAAAGCTTCATAACCCCCAGTGCGTCGATAGCCTTCTAATGTATTGCGTTCAGATTCGCGAATTTCGGCGAAGATGCATTCTTCACCATCGCCCGGATGTGGTGGCGGTAAAGGGGTGGGTTGTACGGAGAGCGTATCTACCTGTTTTCCGACGAGCACCTGATGCCCTTTCAGCACTGGCACACAATCGTCGCACCTTCCGGCACACGGCATTGGGGTCGCGCCTTCGTCTTTGAGTGCTTCAAGGATTTCCAACCCACCTTGCAGACGACAGACGGGTCCAGTACAGACGCGCGGTGCGTCCTGTCCTGGGGTTTCACGTGCAAAATGGTGGTAGAACGTTAACGTACCAAAGAGTTCAGCAAGTGGGATCCGCAGTCCGACCGCGATGTCGCGAAGAACTGCCTCCGATATAAACCCGTCTCGGTCATGGAAGGCGTGTAGTAAGGCAAGCAGTGGAGCGGGTTCATCGCGCCATTGGGCAATCACTTCTCGATTCGTCCGGTCTGCCATCTATCTCTCCAGTCCTGTAACACAAAGCGTAATTTTTTCTGTATCCTACCAATTTTCTGGCTTCGCGTCAACGCTTTTTTGAGGTTAAGCTGGGTAGGAGGGATATTCGAATCCCGACTCCTAACTGAATAGTTTTAATACTCTTTTAAAATCCTATTAGGTAGCATTTCATTCTGGAACATCTACTTTATACGGCTCTATGAGTTCATTCAACGCCTTCCGCTGTCCGTGATTGCGACTTTCAAGTTCGTGAAGTGCCTCTGGAATTTCGTCTTTATGCGCATCAAACGGAAGCCACCAAGACGAGTCGGCGTGGTGGAACTGCTTCGCATAGACCCAACGTAAGAACACTGTCATCCGGGGATAATCTTCATGGTTCCAGCGTCGTCCAGCGTGACGTGTGTTCGGCAGAAATACGATAAAATCACCAGCGTTCACTGGAACATTGTGAACCGTCGGTGGCGGATCGTCCATTGTAATGTCCTCTGGATATTGGAAGTTCGATTTGTGGCTTCCGGGGATACAGGCAAATCCATTACCGGGTGGCACATCCACAAGCGAAACAGAAAGATTGAAGAAACTCGCGAAGATCTCATCGTTCGCGACCTGGTATTGGTGGTGTGGACTTCGGAACCACCCTTTATGTCCACCGTGCAGTTCCAAACCGTCAGCGTTGGGATAGCAAATATTCGCTACAACATCGAAGACTCGTGGCTGATTCCAGGTCAAGGCAGTCGCTACGCGCAGGATTTCTGGGTTCAAGATGAGCCGTTGGAACGCCTCATGTCCATAATGCATGTTGTAGACCCACCACGGTTTTCCTTCTGGGGCATTGATTCGCATGGGGGGCTGGAAATCTGACGCGTCCCATTCGGACCACTCAAACATCTGTGCCTTCATCAGTTCGACATCCGCTTTCGGCACGGCGCTACGCACCACAAAATAACCGAGCAGATCAAGATGCCATTTTTCTTCCTGTGTCAGCATAGTTCCTCCCTGTTCTCCAGTTTTTTGAGGATCCGTTTAGCAAACCCCTTTTCGTTTCGTTGGATCGACTCTAATTCGTATTCATCGTCAGAGATGCAATGTCGGTACTTCTCTACCGGCAAATTGTAGTTCTCATTGAAATAGAAGCTGAATTGATACCGATTGAAGACGACTCGGCGTGGGTAATCAACTTTCCAGAATTTCGCGCCGTGCATCAGCCGCGGCGAGAAGACGAGGCAGTCCCCTGCTTTCAACTCAAAAGTAATTGCAGGTGCCCATTCGTTATCAATGTCAATCGTTGTAGGAAACGTAATTCGCGATTTGTGCGTGCCGGGGATACACATGAAACCGTTGTCCTTCGGTACATCAACGAGCGTTATGGCGGTGTTAACGTAATTGCTGTAGATCTGCCCATTTCCGGCTTGGTAGTCGTTGTGCGGGTTACGGAATCCATCAGGGAAGTCAAAACCGCTGGTGTCGCGGTGGAGTCTCTCTTTTTCACCTTCAGGGATAGGACGTTGCTTTTGCAAAACGAGGGCACAATTGAAGAGCCTTGGACGGTTCCACATCAACCCCATCACAATCCGCATCACCTTTTCATTGAGCGATAATCGCTCGAAAATCCGATCACCGTACTGAACATTATTCAACACACCACTATATTCATCTTGGGTGACGTTCACCGGTTCAGGTGCTGTTTCAGGGTGTGCGAACCACCCGTTTGCTATCTCAAGCATCCGTTCTACCTCTACTGGCGATACCACCTGCCGAAGTATCAGGTAACCAAACAGATCGTAGTGCCATTTTTCCTCTTCTGTCAGTGTAGACGGAAGATTGATAGCACTGTCTTCACCGCGAATTAGCATACTGTCTCCTATTTCAAACTATGGTGAATTTTAGAATTACTTATAATGAACCACTAAATTCAAATGGAATGAAACGCTTTGGTTTGCTAACGACTTTATCTCTATTTGTATCGACCAGTTTACTCTTCAGGCTGAATTCACTACTCAACTCCCCTGTCAGAAAATAGGTTCTGCCAGCTTCTACATCAGCAGAAAACCTCGACACAACTTGGCGGTCACTCGGTGTATCCTCATGAAAAGATTCGTATACAACGAGCAATGACATATCGTGCTTCCCTGGCGCGACCAGAATCTCGTCATCAATAGAGATCTTTTCACGCGCCTCAATATTTTTACTCACGGCTAACTTACCATCAATTCGGAACACAATTAGGTGATACCGTTGCAACCAGCCTCCCTCTGTGTCAATTTTGATAGTGGCGAGTTCAGATTTTGGCAACTGCGGTGCCTCATATTCCCCCTCTGGTATAACGACTCCGCAACCGACAAAGGGTAAAGACACAAGTATACCTGCGTATAGAATAAGGATGCTCAATCTCGGTTTCATCTGTTGACCTCCCGTGCTATTAATAGAGTGGTGTATCCACTTATATCGTTTTATTTTCTCCTAAAGTCTACTTGCTCCTACTGTCTCCTTAATTACGTAATCTACTACAAACTGCCTGAGTGATGCTTTCACTTCATCGGGTTTCTCTACCCAAGGATAATGTCCCGATTCGGGGATCGATGCAAACGTACTACGAGGGAACTTGGAGGCAAGTGTCTCTATAAAGTGACTCGGACGAGGATCACAAACACCATGAAGGAAGAGAACAGGCATGGACAGATTGTAAACCGATTGCCGGAATCTTGAATCTTTGGTGTAATTCTTCCAGTCTGCGCCGACCTTCTCGTTCGCTTCATTGCTCACAGGGTATTCATCAAAACTTGGAAGGTTGTCAATTTGATTCGGATCAAATACATCTGTCATGCGACTTAAAGTGCGAAGTCTGCCTAATATTCGTTCCTGTTCAGAACCCTCAACGTGTTCCCTTTGTGCACGCAGACGTTGATATTCTTCACGTTCTACTTCCCTGAGTGCATTCAACCGATTTTCGCGATATTCATCGTGCCATCGGTCATCAATACCTGTGCCTGCAATGTGAAGTACCGCTATCGTCTGAGTTGGAAATCTAACGGCATAGGCTAAAGCAAGTCCTGCGCCCCATGAATGCCCCCCAACAATCCAACGTTCAAAATTGAAATGCCTTCTCAATCCCTCTAAATCATCAACAAATGTGGATACGTCGTAGGGACCTACCAATTGTGAGCGACCACTTCCACGTTGATCGTATCGGACAATCTGACATAAGTCAGGAACCATATCGGCGACGGGTCCGAGATAGTCGTAACTACCGGGACCGCCGTGACAAAGCACCATCGGTATCCCTGTACCTTGAACGGCTGTCCAAAGTCGAACACTATTAATCAGAAGTACTTGCTCTTGGGACATTTCTATCCTTGTATTTAATGATATTAATGCGTTGTTATGAGGATACCAGTTTTGGACACACAAGTCAATCAAAAATCAGTTTGATTTTTTTATTGACAATCTTCCTCATATTTGCCATTATGGCAACAATCGAAATGTGATAAACGCGATTCAGAGGGTATCCGTTAATTTTCCACATCGTATCACTCAACTGGAAAAATGGAGGCTGTCATGAAACCGAAACGTTTAAATTGGTGGGCATTTCAAACCGGTTTTGCCCTCCTCTGTACTTTCATCTTAATTGTTGGGGTGGAAGCTCAAGTTGTTACAGACGGCTTAGTGAGTTATTACACGCTTGACAAAAACGACATCGCTGGCGATACCGTTAAAGATCTCGTTGGCGGCAAGGACGGAACAATCGTCGGTGAGCCGGAGTCCATCAAAGGGCATCTCGGAGAAGCACTTAATTTTGGTGGAAAACCGGATTGTGTGGAGTTGCCGATCCTTTTCAATATCGGGGAGAAACCAGCGACGTATGAAGCATGGTTTTTGAAAACCCCTAACAGTCGCGTCGGCTGGCAATATATTCTGACAAACAAAACGAATTTCTTCGATCATTTCTTTCGGCTTGGTTTTAATCAAAATACCGGACAACTCCGCTACTATACCGAAGAGGCAAACAACATCAGAAAAGCGTGGACAACCGATGAGGATTACGCCGACGGCAAATGGCATCATGTAGTGGCGACACGCGAAGCCGATAAGGCACAGGTGTATGTCGATAGTGCCCTCGTCAAAGAGGATGAGGCAATGTCCGGCAATTTAGGCGGCGGTGAAACGAACTGGAACATTGCTCAAGATGGCAATACCGATGGCTATTTGATAGGTGCGGTGGACGAAGTACGCATCTATGAGAAAGCACTGACCGCCGAAGAAATCAAGCAGAACTTTGAGTCACAGGGATTAGCGGTCCAGTCCATCGGGAAGTTGAGTCTTACCTGGGGGCGGATTAAAACCGCGCAGTCTTATCGTTAATGATTGTCAAATTCAGACAACGTAAGTGGTTCATTTTTTCCAGAAGTTTGGGGTAACACAGAAACTGCCCAAGGTCCTGAAGTTTCGGGGATCCCACTAAACGCTATCTGTTAGAAACGGGAACTGACAATGAAGGTAGATCCACAGCAACTCATTGATGACGGCTACGTCGTGCTGCGACAGGTTGTTCCACCTGATCAACTGGAAACGTTGAGAACGAGTTTTGAAACCCTCGTCGAGAAGCAAAAAGTAGTCTGGGCACGCGAACGGAAACCGGAAGAGAAACCCGGAGGCGTTTGGACAACGAGTGCACAGCCGAGAGTGTTTTTCGATGAGGTCGTTGATGCCGACACCGCTAATACTGTCGAATTTTGTCTGCATGAGAACACACTCGGTGTGAGTCAACAACTCATGAGAGCGCCCGATGCAGCGATCACACTGATGGCACTGATGTGTAATCCTGTGCAAGATCACGGTCCGGCGAGTTGGCATCGTGATATTGACCCCACGGGACAGGCACCGCTCAAGGGTATGCAGATGGATTATGTTAAAAACGGGCCAGGCTACGTTCAGTGGAATATCCCACTTTACGACGATCGCGTATTCTGGCTCGTGCCAAGAAGCTACTGCCGTCCGAATACACCAGCAGAGCACCAACACCTACTGACACGCCCACAGGAGCCGATGCCGGGTGGGATTCCAATCGAACTGTCAGCAGGAGATGGGGTCGTCTATAGCCACATGGGGTTGCACTGGGGCAGCAACTATAGCACAAAATTGCGACGGACGGTCCACCTCGGATATCGTGCTTTCGGTGGAGATTCGTATCCGATCGTTGATCATTTTTATTGGAATATGGGATTCACACAGCACCTTCCCACTGAGGCTCGCACCCGATTTGAACATTTCTTCCAACTCCAACAACAGCAATCTGATGTGATTGAGGCAACCTTTCACGCCATCCGTAACAAAGACGCTGAGGGTTTTAGAGATGGATTGGCGAAACTACACCCGGGTGAAGAGGAACGCATGGTCGCGGTCGTATTCCTCTCAAAATTAGCGGATAAAGTCCGTAAGCTCAAAGACCCGGAAGTCAGTAAACTTTCGATTGAAGAACGCATTGGTGCAATCTCTGCGCATCGACTCAATTTCCATCTTTATGAAGATTTCTCAGAGCGTTTTTCCGCCGAAGCCGCCGAGAATATCTGGAATCGGTTTTCGACGCTATACGAGAAAATCGATGCAGAGATTGCCCAGTCGGTTCCGGACAGAACATCACGCGTAATGCGCTATCAACTGATCGACATGCCAGCGAATTTCGAGGTAGAGGACTTTATTCAGAACTGGTAGAAATGATGAACAACTTTCAAACGAATTGCGTCAATCAGATGTGTCTGTCGTGCAAGAGATGTGCGCTTTGCGCTGGTAGGTTGAACAATTTCACAGTGAAACGAAAGGGAGTTAACTATTGACACAAAATCGAAGTGTACTCATTAAAATAGAGGCGGGTTCGGTCAATCGGAACAATGATCTCGTCCGCATGAATTTCAAACCGAAACGTTACTTTCCAGATTGGCAAGAAGGGATATCAGTGCTTGCGATGTCCATAGTGGAGGGGGACGGTCATGCCTCCGGCGAGGATGTCCCATGTCAATTCGAGCCGACGATACGTGAGCTTGCCTGGCAGACAGGCGAACTTCCGGCGGGGACATCGGCACATTACGCGATCCGACAGACCCATGAGCCGCAACCAAAAGCCCGTTATCAAATCGAACAGAAACCCGCGCATCTGCTCATTTCTGCCGATGACGCGTTATTCGCACGATACAACTTTCTCGGTGTCTGGAAGCCTTACTTCTGGCCCCTCAACGGAAACCATGGGACTGTGGTCCGCGGGGCTGGCGGCGGCGACCATCCGCATCACACAGGGCTTTACCTCGCCTATGGAGGTCACGGTGAAGGTGGATCTGCGAATATCTGGTCTGATTGGGATGAACCACCTTACGGACCCTGCGGGAAGATGTTGCACCAACGGTTTGTCCGAATCACTGAAGGGAACGTCTACGCTGAATTTGTCGAAGACCTAATCCATGTCAACGGAGATGGCGACGTTATCATGACAGAAACGCGGACCGCCCGGGTCTGGTATGCGAACGATACACGGCGGTTTCTGGAAATTATTCACGAAACGACGCCACCGTTGGACATTGGTGATCGACAATTCCTCTTTGTCGCGCGTTTGAACCCGTCAATGGGTATCCCGGAGGAAGGGCACGTTGAAAATTCTGAAGGACAGATTGGCAGAACAGACGTGCATCATCAACGCGCACGGTGGTGCGATTTAGGAGGGACAGTGGGCGATGGAGTGGCCGGTATCGCGATGTTTGATCACCCAGAAAATCCTGAACATCCGGGCTTTTTTGGGGAGATCGCAGTGCAGGAACAGATGAGCATTCTCCACCATCCGCCGGATGAACTGGATGATGACCGTTTCCGCCTGCGATTCGGGGTCTATGTACACGAAGGTGTTACGCCAACGGCAGATGTCGAACGACATTATCAGTGCTATGTAAACCCGGTACAGACGGAAGTTTTGACCGACTCAGAACTTTAGGTGATAACAAGCCAAGCAGCTCGTCGCCAATTCACTGCGGTCGCTTGCGGTGCTTGACATCCAGTTCGCGAAGGAGTGCTAAAGTGTCCTCAAATGGCAACTCACCCGTTGAAGCCGTGTGTTCAAGGTAATCGCGCGTCTTGTTGTTGAAGACGCTATAAAAGGCACGCGCCTCAGTATCTGGATGGTCTTTCCAAAGTTCGGTAGGTATGATCGAATCCTCGCTCAAGTACCGACGGTTCGGATGCCCGTAATAGACTTGCACCGTCTTGCGTTCTTCCTGAGTCGGACGGGTCGTAGCGGTGTGTAAAACACCGATGTTGAAGAGTATGGCTGTCCCGGCGGGACCATACAAATCCACAATTCCGCCCCGCTCTAACTGCGCGTCTGTTTCGAGAATCTCCGCTTCCACCGATTCCGGTGATAAGGAGAAACAGTGCGTCGTTTCATCGACATCGGTCAGATATAGCATCAACTGAATGAACCCGATGCGCAACGGATGTTCAAGCCAATGCTTGGGACCATCTCGGTGCCAGCCGCGATTCAGTTCACCATCATACGGTGCCATGTGTCGGATGCAGATTTCTGAAAAGCAAGGGGCATTACCCATCAGTGTGTGTAGGCAATCCATGACGATTGGATGCCGAACCGCATTGTCGAATTCAGGTGAAGTCAGAAGGGCATCGCAATTCACGGTCTGATAATGTCCGATACGATACCAGTGATCTTCAACTTCAGTGCGATCCCGGTCAAAGGCATGAACAAAATGCTCAACTTCGGCATCACTCAGAATCTTACCGAGTGAGACGTAGCCATTTTCTTTAAAAAACGCATAATCTGCTGGTTTCATGTTTTTAATTTTACCTTGCGGTTCGGTCGGCGGATTTAGATACATTATGTGCCTTTCCGTATATCCACCTGCGCCGTTGTTGCAGGCTAAGGGTCCGATTTTAAGAAACGCACACAGAATGACTGGACATACAGATAGACATCTTTTATCAACGCGCCTGCAACCGTCGAACTCGAGCAGGAGTGTCGTCATTCTGAATCTCTGAAGAGAGAATCTGGAGACTCCGGTCTTCAATCGGCAAATCCACTTTTACACACCCACGGCGATGCGATTCCCGGAGCGCAACCGCTACCTCTAACGCAGCGCGCCCATCTTCTCCCGAACATTTCGGAGAAGTCCCGTTCTCAATGGCGTTAATGAGATCTTCAACGATTGTTAGTCCCATACCTTGCATCCGGACGGGAATCGGAAATGGACACTGCGCAGGCACGCCGCGTCCGCGCCGTCCACCTGGAATCACACGAATCAACTCGAAGGTTTCAGCGTTGTTGACGGAACGGATACGTCCCGTTGTGCCGATGACATCGACCTCCCACGGTGCCGCGCCACAAGACGTACTTCGCAGATACGCACGCACACCATTGTCAAAAACGAGGTAGCCGTTTCCCTGTAAGTCACTTTCACCCGCGGCGGCTTCATCGGATTCCATTTCACCGAAAACCCATTCTACGTTTCCGCCTGCCATATAGCGCAAAATATCGATGGCGTGGCTACCGTTATGTGAAAGTCCGCACTGTGCATAGACTGTCACCTGAAGCACATCACCGATTTCGCCTTCGTCAATAAGTTTTCGGGCTTCGCTAAAGAAAGGATTCCAGCGTCGCGCACAATTAATCGCCAGCGCGACACCTTCTGCTTGACAGGTCTCCACCATTTCATCTGCCTCAGCGAGACTGAGCGAAATCGGCTTTTCTGCCCAGATCGCTCTGACACTGGAGCGCGCCACATCTTGCACAATGGTCGACCGTATCCGTGCTGTCGTACAGACACTAACGATGTCCAGATTTTCCTTCTCCAGCATTTCGCGGTAGTCACTGTAGATATGGTCAGAACTCAGTCCCCACCGTTCGCCGAAAATTGCGGCTTGTTCGGCGTGTAGATCTGCACCTGCTGCCAGTTCTACATTCGGCGCGGCATGGTAGGTTGGACCGTGGCAATAGGGCAGAAAGATTGATCCGCCTTGTGTGATTTCATCATCGAAAGTGCTACCCATACGTCCCAAACCGATTACACCTGCTCGATAAGTTGTCATCTTTTTCCTCCAAGAGAGTTGTGCCAAGCCAAATGAATTTATGTGGCGGTATATTTATGGAATAGTATCTGGTCTCAATCCAGAACTTGGTCCATAGATACCACTTTGATCCAACATTCTACGGTGCTTACTTCTTTTCTGAATGGTGTCAGTTCCTTTGGTTGAAACCCAATGATAGGTACTCCGATCTTTCAAGGTTTCAAGGCTTGTTGTTTTACACCATCGTCTTAACCAATTAAATTTTGAAATAATGCTTTCTACTTCACTTGTTTTCCCTTGATGAACTTCAATATAGTAAACCCTGTCCTTATAGCCAAATACGTAATCCCAACGAGGAGCATTCGGATAGCGTCTTGTGAGACAAGTATCTATATCAACACTACCTTTCAAGTCTCTGGTCACGCGAATCTTTACTTTACTGCTATTTGCGCCCAACGCTTGTAACCCTGCTTTTAGACAATTGGCAATTTCGGAGGTTCTCCGAACGGCATCGGCAAAATTCACAGATCCGCCCTCCCCATCGCCTCAGAGACAACTTCGGAAGTTTTAGTGCTGAATGCTGTCAGACCTCCGAAATCTGATACTGCTTCATCAGGATCCTCAGCGTCTAAGGTTGAAATGTCTTTGACCTGCACATTCTTATCCTGCCGGGAAAAATAATAAGTTTTAAATGTTTTTCCAAGCACCACTTCTGCCAAGGGTTTGGAAAAGTAATTGGATCTCAGATCCAATACTTTCAACAACTTCCCTGGCTCAGCTTTTGCTTTAACAAGATATTGTATTGCCCATACCAGTTCTAGGACTTGCGAAGAATGCGTAGATACAATAACTTTGTAGCCACGTCTCATAAGTTCCAAAAAAACAGTGAGCAGTGCTGAAATTGCTTTTGGGTGTAATCCCATTTCTGGTTCTTCAATAACGACCCAATTTATGTTATCTTTCTTCTCTGCCTTTCCCGAAGGCATTAACCAATACAATCCCAATAGGAGAGGTGTAAATTCTCTTTGTCCGGTCGACCAAGTCATAAACGGTAGTTGGCTGCCTGAAACGTCTAATACGATGCGCTTACGCAGCCCAGATTTATCCAATTTTACCTCTGCCTCTCCAAAAATACTCTTTCCGATCGCGTCACGGAGCATTTTATTCATACGACCCACCTGTGGAAATATAGCCCCTTCACCCGAACCTAAACCCTTTTCCATCAATAGGCGCAATTCCTCGCTGAATTCCTTAACAATGAATGGATCACTTGTCGCGTAGTCTGTAAAAGAGCGAGGCCACCCATCTTTGAGAGTCACAACCCGGTGTGCTGGTATTAGAAAGAAAGTTTTGTCTCTCTTTCTCTTTGATAATGCTTTTCGAGGTGTAAAATCTACCTTATCAACGGTGACTTGTGTTATATCATTCTTCCAAATATGTTCCATTCCCTCGCCAAAATAAAGCGACAAAAAATTCTCCGACTTTTTTTGCCAATCAAAACCGTGTTTTTTGAGAGTTTGCGTGATATTGCCCGCATCTGAAATTAACTTCACAAGTTGAAGCAGAATGCTCTTTCCACTTGCTTGTTCACCGACAAACACTGTCAAATCACCGAAAGTGATATCAGCTTCACGAATTTGCCCCAGTGAAGTGAGTTTAATACGTTCCATAATTACCCTATCTCCTCCGCCTTGAAACTCTCCAGAAAAAATAAAATTACAAAGTTAGTATAGCAATCCATTCTAATTTCTATTTTACCACAGTTCAGATTTTCTCATAGACGAAATCGAGCCACTTGTCTTGTGGCGATATGATCTGAGGTTTCGGCAAAAGCGGTACCCAATACGGCTTGAAAATGTGTCCTTGATCGCTCTTCAATTCCCACGCATCTGCTGTTTCCTCTTGTGTAGACATAAGAAAAAAATGTCTCTTTTTCTGTGCACTTAAGTTTTCATTCGGGACCCATCCTGTAATGTTGGAGTCAATATGTATGGGCTTGTGGGATTTGTCATATTCATACTCAATGTACGAAATGTGTGTGAAATTCTCCTGTGTGGAAAGGTAATCGACGGTAAGCCCTTTGGGTAGTTTTCGCTTGTAGGGAATTGCCGTTAAGTTTGGCTCACTATAAACCTGTGTTGTTTCCGCTATGATTCTTTGGTTATTTTCTAATTCATTTTCAAAACAACCCAGATAGTTTTCAATCTCTACGAATTGTAAGCCCGTTTCTTCATAAGTTTCTCTCTTTACAGCGGTTTCAATATCTTCACCCTTTTCAACAGTGCCTGCCGGAATTTGAACACCCGCAGTTGGATGTTTAAACACGAGTAATTCTTTGACGCCATCTCTTTCACGGACGATAAAAGCAGTAACCTTTTGGACAACTTCATTCACTTATATTTCTCCTGAGATCGTATTCAATTGTTGCAAAGCGTCGCAACTCTCTATCGCACATTCGGAGATCCCGTAACAAGAAGTGCACGCCCCGTTTTTTCTTCAGCACGGAATATAGCGAGGTTCTGACCATTCATATCTTTGATGAGCCAGATATGTCCGTCATAGGTGTGTTGATTGACAAAGGTATCGGGTGCAATCCTACCATAGAATTTCTCATCCCGCTCATAATCCACCCAATAATAGGTAATCTCGGATTTCGTGCTGTTCATAAAAATGATTGCCGTTTCGGTATCATCGTTTCCAGATTTCAGATTTGGGAGTGAACTGAGATCCTGTTCATCTAAGTTTATCCACCTGCCATCACCATCACTGTCTGGATTCTTCAACTGCTGGTGGAACTCCGTCAATTCTATTAACTCAGGCGACCATTTAAACTTCAGAGACCCTTCAGGATTGAATCCTTTGAGATGTGAGAGATGCGTGCGGGTTACCGCCTGTGTGTATCGCCAGTCGGTATCTCCGAAAATCTCTGTGAGCAGCGTAGCAAGCGATGGGTCGTATGCTTTCAACTTGTCACGGGTATCGACGTGATTGTGTTGGTCGTCATTTGCCCGATTGGTATCGAACCAAGATTGCGTCCCTTCAGCCCAGTATTCTGCTCTGCTTGTAATGGCGTAGGTATTTTTCCACAGCCCTTTCTCAACCGCCGCTTCAAACAATACCGTAAGGCGATCATCAAAACTCGGATCGACCGTATTCAATCCCATTTGGTGGATCGCATGCGCGAATTCGTGGACTAAAATGTTCTCAGTGGAATAAGGGTCGCCTGCGTAGTTAAGCAGATTTTCCTCACCACAACTGACAGCGGGTCTTGCGGGGGTGGAACCCAAACCGCGAGCGCGTCGGTCCCAGTAGTAGTCGGGTTGCAGATTACTATGTTCAGGGATTTGGGTTGTGAGTTCGTTATATGCCATCACCGCGAAACGCACATTGTTTTCCGCGAGTGCTTTTAGTATATCCTGACGATGTCCAATCATCTGCCGAATGAGCCATGCTGCTTCCTTTACGGCATAAGGATTCACCTTCGCTGATGCGACAACAGGCAATCCTTCCACGTCAATCCACTGCTTATAAAACGGATCCAAGTTGAAAGTTGTGCGAACGGTAACAGGCGGAAACACAGGTTCAAGTATGTTCATGATCAATTCGTCCAATCTTCCAGTTGTAATCCGAATCCAGCAATCCTTTGAAAATCTGAGTCAGCAGTGACGAGAATCGCATCAAGTGTCATAGCAGTCGCGGCTATCCAAAGATCGTTCTCTGACAAGGGAGTTCCTTGTTGTTCGGCGTAATTCTTCAATAGTCCATCAACTATTTACTTTCCGACTCGTCGAATGCAGAATCAAAACGCATCGGGATTTCTCCTTCCTTAATTGCGTTTAGGAGTACCTCCGCGTCTTCCGGTGTCACATGATATGATTTGTTAATAGCATTTAATATCCGTGTGGGCTGACCTTTTCGTTTAAGTGTGGACAAATCCGGCGAGTTTTCTAAACTTTCTGTTGGAATTTCTGATTTCCAGACGAGGTATTCTAAGTAACGCTTCAATTCTTCAATTTCAGAAGCGGATAATTCCTCGACAGTATCAAGGACCCATTTTTTTCCTCTAACTGACACGGCTC
Source organism: Candidatus Poribacteria bacterium (assembly GCA_021295715.1). Lineage (NCBI taxonomy): Bacteria > Candidatus Poribacteria > Candidatus Poribacteria bacterium. The sequence goes on from JAGWBV010000041.1 coordinate 27,237, forward strand.
TCCTCCTTTTTCGCAATGTGCTGATGCTGCCGACAAAGGGATCGCACAGCGATTTTCGCAAACCTATTGTAAAGTTTATCAAAATTTACGGCCTGCGTCAAACGTTTCGCGCTTTCATAGGGCTATTTCCTACCCGGCACGTCCTACTCTCTCTCCCGATATTTCAACTCCTGCCAGATGGCGCGCATCTGCCACACATCCATCGAAACGATCTTCGCCTCTCCACCGATTGCGAAAAGCGAGATACCGTTGCTCTCTTCTTGCTGTGGATAGACGCGTGCAACGGCGCACTGTCGCGAAAACAGTGGAAATAGTTTGTCAATGCCTTTTCTCGGAAATGCCCATTCTGGCAAACATTCCCCGTTGTCGGCAAAGACTTCAATAAGACTCCGGTCAAGGAAGATGCGAAGTCGAAGCTTGCCGTCACTGCTCAGACGGAGCGGGGCATTTTCTGGGGGTTTACCGACAAGATCTGTACGGAGGGAGGAATAGGATGTGTCGATCTGCAGACTATCGTTGGTCTTGCCGTGTCTGTGGTTGTAGATAGAGATTTTTGTCCGTTCACTTCCGTCTGGGGAGCGGAACACATACAACCCGAACTCCCGTGCTGTTCCGATGTCAACGGTCATGTCTATTTCAATCGCTTTGCCTGCGGCATTGTCAATGACGCGTTCTTCATTCGCTGATAACGCGATGTCAGTGAATCGAGTGCATGTGCCTCGTAGACTTTTCACCTCTTCTACCGGTTCCATCGCCAGGGCGTTGTCCTCTTTCAGCGTGAGATGCCATGGGAGCGTCATACATAACCCAGACGCGGCTTCTTCACTCTGCCTTCCATCAGAACAATTTAAAATGGCGATGAGGCGACCGCGAGAATCTATTGTCGCAGAGGGGCAGGAGACCATCCCACCACCGAAAGTACCGTGGTTGATTCTACCGTGATATTCAGGTGTAAACCTGTGTGTTCCATCGTCGTATTCACCGATGTAGTAGCGCGCCGAACGTTTATGACTGAAGAGGAGCAGGATGTGTTTACCGTTTCCAATAGGCAGGAAATTTGGTACCGCACCATCTTCACCCAAGTCGCAGAAAACATCATCAATCAACAACGGGTGGAGATATTCCCAGTGCGTCAAATCCTCTGAGTAAAAGAGGTGGGAAGCAGATCTGCGTCGTTCACGAATCCAACCGTTCGTTGATGTTCCTGAGATCGAATAGTACCCGTCCTCTTCTTTCCAGATGCACGGATCAAAGACGTTATAAGGCTGTTCATATTGATTCGTCTCGACATTCGGAATGACTGGATTGTTCGGATGCTTTTTCCAGTTAAGTAGGAGTGGATCGTTGGCAGTGGCGATACTATTCCCCGACATTTTACCGTGGTAGATAGCGACAACCCGTTCATCTTCCACGAGGCACTGTCCGCTAAAGCAGTGCAGTTCGGTATCTGGATACAATGCTGGCGGCAGATCGTGCCAGTGTACCAGATCCTCACTATAACAGTGTCCCCAGTGCACCCGATTGACATCTGGGGGACCGAATTGATAAAACAGATGATACCTACCTTGCCACTCGCAAAGTCCGTTCGCATCCCCCATACCGTAGAGAGAGGACATGTGATAGATGGGACGGTAGGGATCTGATGCCCACGCTTCTCTCCGTTTCTTATAGTCGCGCACGGTCTCATCCGTCTCAAGGGCCGCGTACTGTTCCGCCTCTGTATCGGGATAGGTTTTACCTCGGAGTTTTTCCCATGTATCCGCCATATCAGATTTCCTTATTCAAAGTCTCGCTTGTGAGCATAATGGGTAATTCGGAAATCAGGGGATGCAGGAGACTTGAAGCTGATACCCAGAATTCAGCGTCAAGTCCCCAGTATCAAATCGGGAAATAGCAGCAAAAAAACGGATGATTCTTGTTAATTGGAATGACCTTTCAGTCTTGCCCATAGCGTTGTTAATTTGCTTGTAGCTTCAACCGACAACGCTGCCCCCCCCAAATTTAACATCAATCTCAAATTCATGAATTGTCTCGTGCACATCCCGTTCTCTGGGTGTGACAGGTTTCTTCCAACGGTCTTTGTTCGGTTTTCCTTTCGGGACTTTCGTTGCTTCAACATCGGGCATTGAATCCACAATTTTCGACACATCCCATACAGGAATTTCACCTACAGGAGAGAGTGTTGCGATATTGGCGGAACGTCCGATTTCAACCCCATTCAGCCAGAGGATGTAGGAATCGTCATAGTCAATCCGAAACATAATTTTTTTCGATGTGACCGCCTCAGGCACATCGAAGTGATAGCGCGTGTAAAGTGAACCGACCTCCCCTGATTTGATTTCCGTATTGTCATCACCATCACCGTACCCGATGCTGATGATGCCCTTTTTCCACTTCGTATCGTCAAATTCGAGTTCAGTCCAGCCATCAACGTCTTTGTCAGGAACATGATATTTCACCTCAAAGCCCTCGTCAAAAATAACATCCTTCCCGACAGTGAGTTGTATAATCAGGGTCATATCACTACTGCTAAATCCGTCATTATAACACCCCGCGGCGAGCACATTATCTTTTGTAAAGATTTTAGGGGTATCAAGGGCATAAGATAGAGATGCGAATACACAGCAGAGGCATAGGTAAAAGAGAATTCGTCTAATCATTGGAATATCTCCCTATTGGTTTCAAAGCATTCAGCGTGAAAAACAAAATATCAGATACATTCTTCCGATCAATTGCCTGATAATAGCAAATTTGACGGACATCGTCAATGAAAAATCAAACCGATTGTTCATTTATCTGTCTAAAACCTGTATCCGCTTTAAAATCCTACTACTATAACGTGCACAAGTACGGTGCCTATTGGTATTAAGCATAGATGTTCTGCATCTGCCAAGCATCTAAGGATTTGAGTTCACAGGCTTGTCCTTGTGAACGCAGTGATACACCGACACTCTCTTCCTTGTCGGGATAAACGCGCATCGCCACACACTGTTTCCCATTCGCGAAGACCTCCACAACGCTTTTGTCAACAAATACCCGTAATTTGAGAGTCTCGTCTTGTGAAATGGAGACGGCTCCGGTTTCCGGGGCGCGTGAGAGGACATCGGACGCGATTGATGAATAGGATGAATCAATCGTGAGTAAACTGTCGCGAACGCGGTCAGGCACATCTGGGTTACGCATACCGCGTTCTCTGAAGAAAGCGATACGGGTGAATTCTTCCTTCTGCGGCGACCGAAGGACGTTCAATTCAACCATCGGTGCCGATTTCGGATCGATTTCGAGTTCAAGTTCCATGGCGTTGCCGTTTATGCCTTCCAGCACGACCTCCTCGTTTGCGGGGAGCGTCATCGCATTGACACGCTGATGCGCATACCGTAGCGATTCAATGTCGCCAGCTGGCTCAATACCGACTTCATCTCTCGAGAGAAGCGTCAAACGACGCGGCAACGTCATGATCTGATTCCAGCCTTTGGTGGGCTTCGCTGGGTTCATGTTGTAGATAACAATAAGACCGCCGTTACCATCAGGGACAGCAGAGGGAGCGTGAACACCGGCAGGGGATGCCGCTCCGAAATTGTTCTTCGCACCTGCTGTCACGATAAACTTGTCGCGTTCGGTATCATAATCACCGAGTAGATACTGACCGCCGCTCATGTGGCTGAAGAAAAGGAGCATGTGCCGGTCGCCGATGGGCCAAAAGTAAGGACACGCGCCGTCATCGCCGACTAAGGTGTACATATCATCTTCGATGAACGGATGCAGGTAAACCCAGTTTGCCAGATCTGCTGAACGGAGCAGAAAATTCGCACGGACTCGTTTACCGCCCGGTCCGTGTGGGAGTGTACCCCCCGAAAGCGAGTAATACATACCGTCTTTTTTCCAGATACATGGGTCGAAAACACGATAGACCGGTGTTGTGCCGTCGGCGTGTTGCGATGGGATAACCGCTTTTCCAGAGACTTTCTCCCAATTGAGAAGCAATGGATCGCTTGACACTGCTACCATATTACCGACAACCGTTCCGTGATACATCGCAATTACGCGGTCTTCCTCGACAAGCGTTGAACCGGAGAAGCAGCATCTTTCTGGGTTCGGATATATCGCGTAGGGAAGGTCGCGCCAGTGGATGAGATCATCGCTGATTGCGTGTCCCCAGTGCTGCCGTGTATCTTCAGGCGGATATGCCTGATAGAAGAGATGCCAGCGTCCCTGCCAGAAACAGAGACCGTTCGGATCGTTGAGCATCGCTTCAGGGTTGATATAGTGATAAATCGGACGGTGCGGATCACCTTCATACGTTTTCCGATAAGCATTGAGCCGTTGCATCAGTGGATTTGTCTCCAACGCTGCTTCCTGCTCTTCCAATGTGTCTGGGAACGTATAATGCGGTACACGCGAAGTGTAGTCTTCGTTGGTTTCCATCGTTTCTCCTCTATTGTGTAATATCAATAAAATTCTGTGGCTTTTAGCATAGCATAGCATCGGTTGAATGTCCACAATTTTTAGCTGCACTATACCACTGAGACTTTTGACGATGCCACATAAATGCTATAATATTGTCCAAAATTTGATGTAAAATTAAGGTATAATAAAGTTATCGTCGTACATATTGGGAAGCAATCGGGTTTCAATGGATTTGGCACACATGCTACTTCCAACGCTGGAAAACTGGAATACCCGAAATGGGAAGGCATCAATCCAACAGACTATGTCATTTTAGAATAGGACACTCATAGCGGGGTTTCATGAATACAAAGAAATTAGTTGTCGAATTTGTCGGTACCTTCGCGCTCATCTTTATCGGAGCAGGCTCGGTAGCGATGGGTGCAGGCGGTTTAATTGGGGCGGCATTCGCTCACGGTTTTGTTGTTATAGCGTTTATTTATGCCTACGGACATATCTCCGGCACACATATCAATCCGGCTGTGACGTTGGGATTTTTGATAGCAGGCGAAATCGAATTCGTTGTAGCTGTCGGTTATTGGATTGTGCAGTTTCTTGGTGGAATTTTGGGGGCAGTTCTGCTTAACATCGTACTACCGGATCCTGGCGATCTGGGTGTAACAATTCTAACCACAGAGGCTAATGGGGGACCCTTCACGGTTACTGCAACGCAAGGACTTACCGTCGAAATCATACTCACCTTTTTCCTCGTCAATACCATCTTCAATACCGCTGTGAGCGGGAAAGCAGGGAACTTCGCAGGGCTCGCTATCGGATTGGCGTTGATGTTTTGCATCGTCATGGGGGGACCACTGACACGGGCTTCGCTTAATCCTGCCCGGACTCTGGGACCTGCTGTTGTCAGCAGTAACTACGCAGACATCTGGCTTTATTTTGTAGGACCATTCGTCGGTTCGCTCCTTGCTGCGCTTCTCTATATGGGTGTTTTGAAAGATAAAGGAGAGGCGTACACGCGTATCACAGAAAAAAAAGGCTGACACATTCACGCGCCAGCCTTTTCATTTTGTGCTATGGAAAATGTATTAGGATGCAGTTGTAATCGGGATCGCAGTCGGTTTCACGGCTTCCGGCTTCGGAACGGAGAGCGTCAACACACCATCGCTAAATTCGGCTTTGATGTCGTCTGTCTCTACTTCCGATGGGAGCCTAAATCTCCGGTGGAAACTGCCGTATCGCCTTTCAACTCTGCGATAGTTTTGGGTATCGTCCACTTGCTCTTGCCGTTTTTCCCCGCTGAGTGTCAAGAGGTTATCTTTAACGGAGACATGGAGATCGTCCTTGGCGACTCCGGGTAGTTCAGCACGGACTTCAAAACCATTGTCTGTTTCCGAAATATCAACCGAGGGCACCCAGTTGTTTCCGTCTGCATCGCTCTCTGTGTGTTGAGACGCGAAAAACGGGCTGTAGAATCCGAATAGATTTCCTGTCGGTCTGCGTAAGGTCAAATAAGTCATTTTTCATTCTCCTTTAGTGTAATCTGTCGTTCGTGTGTTCTTTGTATGCGAAGGGTAGCCTCGGAACTGTTAAGTCAACGCGGCTACCCAAGTTGTTGGATTAAGAGTTTACTTTGATTGAGATTTCAGTCGGTTTCGCCGCTTCCGCCTTCGGGATTCCGAGGGTCAAGACCCCATCCTTGAATCCTGCCTTAATGGCATCGGTTTCAATGTTCCTCGGTAGCGTGAAACTCCGTTGGAAGCTGCCGTACCGTCTTTCCACACGATGGTAATTTTTGCCTTCCGTTTCCTGTTCCTGCCGTTTCTCGCCTTTGACAGTGAGGACGTTGTCGGTTACGGAGACGTTGACATCTTCTTCGGAGACACCGGGAAGTTCGGCTCGAATTTCATAACCGTTTTCCGTTTCAGAGATGTCAACCGTGGGCATCCAAGCCGTTTCTTCCGTATCCGTTTCACTTTCATGAGGAGCAAAGAGGTCTCCAAAAATGCGTCCCATTTCGTTGTGGAGGCTAAACAGGTTTCTCATCGGTCTGCGTGTCGTTACGTAATTCATTTTTTTCTCCTTTTGAATTTTGCTTTTGTAGATGTTAGATGCGAGTTCTATGCCAAATAGGTTGCAAGTTTTGTGCCAATATCTTCTGAGTCGATCTGGAGGTGTTACCTCCCTGTTTGTCTGTTTATATGTAAAGCAAATTCCGTGCCAAAACTGTTTTTTATCCAAAATTACGTATCATGAGAAAGCTACTCGTAAACATGCGACCGGAGTTGATACCTGTAGTAAGTGGGGATTCGGAGGTCGCGCGTGAAACTCGCTCCTACAGAGGAAGATACTAAAGCGTGGCAGGAGTCGCGAATGGGACTCATTCCTGCCGAAAATGTGGTAGCGTTGATAGAATAGGATAGAAAAACAGGTTCGCCAAAATGGCACAACTCTTGCCACTGTGGCAGGACGTGATGTCAAAATGACTTTGACAGATAGAGAGAGTAGAGATAGAAATATCTTCGGCGACTGTTATAGTAAAGCCCATGATTACTCGGACATCGACAGTAAGCGAGGTTACAACCCTCGCCAGCGGCGATGCGAGGGTTCGCTGAATGCGTGTCAACTTATTTTTTAGTTTACTATAACTGCTAAGCCGATCCATTTTCCTTGATTCGAGCGCGGATTCCGGCGACAAGCGTTCGCAATGCCACTGGGTTTTCATCTTGGAATGGGATAATCAAATCAGCATACTGCTTACAAGGTTCAGTATAGACTGGAAAGTTAGGCAGGACATCGCGCCGATACCAGTTGATAGCCCACTCCAAATCACCTCCGCGTTGCGCAACATCACGAAGCATCCGCCGTAGGACCCGTTCATGTGCATCTACGTCAAGGAAGAGTTTCATGTCCATCAAGTCTCGTAAATCTTCACTCCAGAAGATGAGGTGTCCTTCCACAATAACGACTTTACTCGGTTGCACACTCGCTTTTTCGGCACCGCGTTGCGCAGCACGGGTGCCGGGGGTGGGTGTGTTGATCGCATCGCCATCTCGAAGTTTCATGATGTCTGCGATGAGGGCATCCCATAGAACAGCATCTGGATGATTCGCAGTGATAACACGTTCCCGTTCTGCTTCCGAGTATTCCGACCAGTCGCGAAAATAGGAGTCTTGATTTAGCACAACAGGCGAGAATTCCGCGAGTTGTTCTGCCAAGGCACTCGCGAACGTCGTCTTTCCAGATGCAGAACCGCCCATAATCCCAACGGTAATCGGTGTAAAATGTTCTGGTTTCGGCATAGTTTTCTCCGTAGTGTTCTCTTTTCGTATCTTATCACACCTTAATTTAGGAGTCAACGCCATTTTATTCGCTGATAGGAGCATTTAGTTTTAAGAAATTATTGAGTTTCGCGACGCTTTTCGAGGATCCGGTGCGGTTGGGAAACCGCACCTACCGGGCCCGGGGATCAAAAACGTCTAAAGAAACGGAAAACTAAATACCCCTTTTGCCTGAAAAACGGCTTCACATCTACGATCACCAAAAAAGAAATTTGACTTGCATAAAAAAATGTGTTATTATATAATAGGATTAATTGTTTTACAGAAAATTACGGTATCTTCTTTTCAAGACGCTATTCCTTGCGAAAGTTTTAAACGCTTTTTGAGAAATAACGTCTTACGTTAGTAATAAAAAGATCCGCTTTGATATTTGATAGCGGAATTTGATTTCAGAACATTAGGGTCGCGCCCTTTTACGACTTTAATTTTTAGGAACTTGATGATGCGAACGCTTCAACATAACACGACCACAGCACAGATACCTCATGTTCGGGTTGCTCCAGTCTCTCTACGAAACACTTCCCCGTACACATGGTCTCTTTTTACGCCGTTTACAAGCCATGACTTGTTTGCTGGCTTTTTTGGATTGTATCTGTATCTTTATCTGTACTTGTATTTGTACAGCAACGACAGGTGGTGAAGGTTCGTAGGCGATGCCCATATTACAAAAACTAACGGATTCAATTATCACCACCCGGCGTTGAAGTAGACTTCAATGTTGGGTATTTTTTTTAACCGAGTTTGATTTGCGACAGACAGAATTATTTTTCGGTGTTTTGGTTGTCATTCATCGAGCAACTGATGATTGACTCTCACTCTTCCGAAAATTTGCTATTAAGAAGGCGGAGGTAGTTGAAAAGCATGGTAATTGTTACCAAAACCAATGCGACACAAGCAGATGTCGATGCTGTTGTAAAACGGATCGAAGATGTAGGATTGAAAGCACAAGTCTCAGTCGGCGAGAGACACACTGTCATCGGTGTCATAGGAGATAAAACATTGCTTGGTGATATTCCGATAGAGTCAATGTCCGGTGTTGATCGGACGATGCCAATTACGGCACCGTTCAAATTGGCAAGCCGTGAGTTTCGGGATGAATCGACGGTTATTGCCGTCAATGACACAAAAATCGGCGGACGGCAGGTTCCGGTCATTGCCGGTCCGTGTGCAGTAGAAAGCACGGAACAGATCGTAACTATTGCGCAACAGGTCCGAAAAGCTGGTGCGAGTTTCATCAGAGGCGGTGCCTTTAAACCGAGAACAGGACCTTATAGTTTCCAAGGTTACGGTGAAGAAGCTCTCAAAATGCTGGAAGCCGCAAAAGCCGAAACCGGACTCGGCATTGTCACCGAGGTCATGACGCCACACGAAGTCGAACTCGTCGGTGAATATACAGATATGTTCCAACTCGGCACGCGGAACATGACAAACTTCTATCTATTGCGTGAAGTCGGACGGGCAAAGAAACCTGTCATTCTCAAGCGCGGAATGTCGGCGACGATTGAGGAATGGCTCCTTGCCGCTGAGTATATCCTCGCAGAAGGAAATCCTGATGTCATTCTCTGTGAGCGCGGTATTCGGACTTTTGAAACGCACACCCGCAACACGCTTGATTTGAACGCAGTGCCAGTTATTCACGAATTAAGCCACTTACCTATTATTGTTGATCCGAGCCACGGCACGGGTATCCGGAGTCTCGTGTGTGATATGACAAAGGCATCTGTGGCGGCAGGGGCAGATGGATTGTTACTCGAAGTACATCACGATCCAGACCATTCAATGACGGGTGATGGTGCGCAGTCGCTGTTCCCAGATCAATTCGAGACCCTTATGCGAGAACTGAAACAGATTGCTATCGCTGTCGGCCGTGAGATGTAAATGGCGGTCGGCTGTCAGCGATCAGCGGTCAGTAGGAAATCTGTCGGAGTTACGAATATTTCCAACCGGCACAAGCGAGTTACTGACTGCCGGTAGCCGATAGCCGACAACTCATAGCCACTCAGGAAATAGAAAATAAAAATATCTGGAGGAATAGAGCCTTGGACGATTTTCAAAACAACCAGCAGAAAGTCTATATTTTCGATACAACGCTCCGCGATGCTGAACAGACCCCCGGCGCTGCACTCGGTATTGAGGAAAAACTGGAGATTGCCAAGCACCTTGCCAAATTAAATGTTGATATCATTGAAGCCGGATTCCCAATTTCGTCGCCGGGAGATTTCGAGGCTGTCAATCGGATAGCCAACGAGGTTGAGGGACCCGAAATTTGTGCGCTCTCTCGCGTTGTAGAGAAAGACATTACTGCCGCATGGAAAGCTATTGAGGATGCCCCACGTGCCCGTATCCACACTTTTGTCGGAACATCACCGATTCACATGGGACGGATTACACGGACGACCCCCGAAGATACACTTCGGATGGCAACCGATGCAGTCTCCTATGCAAA
>JAGWBV010000042.1 GCA_021295715.1 Candidatus Poribacteria bacterium
CGTCTCAGAGAATACAATGCTGATATAACCATTGATGAAGTCATAAACATGTATCATTAATTCTAAAGTTTACTATAATAATGATTTGGCATATTACAAAACGTGAACTCTACGATAATCTCAATAGCCTCCGATTCGCCTTAACAACTGTGTTGTTGCTGGCACTGATGGTAACCAATGCTGTTAGGCATCTCCGAGAGCATCCAGAGCGGGTGCGGGAGCATCAGATCGCTGCCACCAAATCTTTGAATCACTTAACGAATCGCGCCGATGCCAGCCTCTATACACTGGCACAATACGGACCGGGAAACTTCTACAAAAAACCGTCTCCGCTTCACTTCTGTGCAAACGGAGGTGAATCCCTTTTACCAGATACGGTTGAAGTGGAAGAGCCATTTGTGTTCGCGAGCGATTCAGAGGGTAACTCAACACTTGAAGGGGTCTGGAGTTTGTCCTATCCAGATGCCAACCTCCAAAATAAGGACGTTGGACCGAACGTTTCACAAGTAGATTGGGCATTCATCATCGGTTATGTCTTGAGTTTGATAGCCCTCTTATTTACTTTTGATGCCTTCTCCGGTGAACGCGAGAGTGGCACACTCCGATTGATGTTAGCAAATTCAATTCCGCGACACACTGTCCTTATCGGCAAGTTCTTAGGGGCATTGCTCAGTGTTAGCATCCCGTTTATACTTGCTGTGTTGGTGAACCTTTTATTAATTTCTACCGCAAATACTGTTCACCTAACAACAGAAGCATGGGGACGCTTAGGGATCATTTTCTTTCTCGCGCTTTTATACACGAGTCTGTTTCTGGCGTTAGGACTGTTGGTCTCCACGCGTGTGCAACGGAGCGCAGTGAGTCTGATGATACTTCTGTTGACGTGGGTGACCTTCGTCGTTTTTATGCCCAGCACCCTCGCTTCAATTGCAAGCAGTTTCTCACCTGCTGTATCCTTTGATGAATCTTGGAAGCAGCGTAACCGTTCTCAAAGGGACTTGTGGGATAAATACGGCGAGTGGCTCTGGTCCAGTGAAGTGGATGACAGCACGTTAAGGGGGAAAAGCAAATTTTACACCGAAAACGTTGAAAGGTGGGAACGCAAGCACGAAGAACGATTAAAGTATCGAACTTCTCAGGTGCGCCGCGCGCATGCTATCACCAGCATCTCACCCGCCACACTTCTCCAGCACCTTATTGAAGCGTTTGCTGGAACGGGTTTTGAGCGGCATTTGCAATTTGTAGAAAATACACAGCATTACGCCCGACAATTTCGTGAATTCATCGTTGACACCGATAGAGGTGACCCTGAAAGCCTTCATATCATAAGTGTTCGTGAAGGCATGTCGCAGAAGCCTGTCAGTCCAGAGGCTGTCCCGAGATTTGAAGACACGCTCAGCCTCAGTAAAGACTTCAACACGACTGTGATGGAGATGCTGCTGTTAGCATTGTTCGTTGTGGTGCTTCTATCGGGTGCGTATCTTGCGTTTGTGCGCGTTGAGGTGTAATTCAAAATGCTTAAAACACTCATTCGCAGGGAACTGCTCGACAATCTAATGACCTTCCGTTTCGCCGCCGTCTTGCTCATCACGCTGTTGCTCGTTGTTGCAAACACGGTGGTGCTTATTCAAGATTATGAACAGCGTATGGAGAGTTACAATAATGCCGTCAAGATGCATTATCAGGATCTACGCAATGCTAAGACCTACTCTACGATGTACCTGTTCGTTGATCGTCCCCCGAATCCGTTGAGCATTTTCAATGTCGGATTGGATAAACGTTTGGGAAACCTCATGGGTATTTGGCATGGGTTCGTGCCTACACTCTGGAATGCCCAAATGCACGGCACTGATAACCCGTTCATCGCCTTCTTTTCTTCAATCGACATCGTCTTTGTCTTTGAGGTTATCCTCAGCCTGATGGGGTTGATATTCGCTTACGATGCGATTGCGGGAGAACGTGAGCGCGGCACGTTACGTCTCGTGCTGGCGCAACCTATCGGACGCGGGCAGATCTTACTTGCGAAATATATCAGTGCGATGGCCTGTCTGTTAGTTCCCTTGATATTGAGTCTGCTTTTTGCCCTACTGCTGTTGACCCGTTCGATTCCGCTGGCAACGGCTGATTTTCTCCGCATCGCCGGGATTGTTTTTACGTCGTTCGCGTACCTGTCCCTGTTTTACCTCATGGGGTTGCTGATTTCTGTAGCGACGCGTAGCACCGGCACGGCGTTAATGCTTGCGATGTTCGTATGGGGTTTTCTGATACTCGTGTACCCTAACCTAATTCGGGCGACAGTTAACCCAGAGGGCGACATTCAAGCGCGAACGAAAACCGCTGAAAACCAAATTCAACAAATTGTAGATGAATATGAACGGGAACGGAAAAAGTTCCTTGAAAACGAGAGTATCATCGGAGATGCGTCCAAGTTTAGCGAGGCAGTGGGGCTTTATACCGACGCACACGTCAATCCAGTGACTCTCTCGCCTTACCTCGAAAGTATGAGCCTTATTTCTAAAATCCCGCCGGACTTTGAAAAGTACGTCCCTATTGCTAAGAAATATTATTCTTTTGTTGAACCGTTAGCCACCGATGCCGCAGAAAAGGCGTGGTTCGTCCAAAAGCAGGCACTTGATGACATTTTCGTTCGGCAAGCCATGATGGATAGGACACTGTTGAAATTCTCACCCGTGGGCATCTATGACATCGCAACGCAGGCGTGGGCAGGAACGGACCTACGCGGTCTCAGAGATTTTTTCGAGGCGGCACGACAGTATCGGAGAGTCGTGATTGACTATTTCTACGCGAAGGATGCGTTTGCATCACGGGAATGGTTTGTCGCCGACAAAGGTGCAGTCGATTGGAGTACACTCCCTCAGTTTACTTTTCAGAGAAGAGACATTGGAACGAATGCAAGGCGGGCATTACCAGACCTGTTTCTATTATTGATATGTAACCTCGCTCTGTTTATAGGGGTCGTTCTTATTTTTATCAAAAGCGAAGTGTAGAAATGATGTGGCATATCGCAAAACGTGAACTCTACGACAACCTGAATAGTCTCCGTTTCGCATTGGCAACCGTTCTGCTGCTGGCATTGATGCTAACCAATGCCGTTGTGTATCTGCGCGAACACCCCGCGCGAACACAGGCATACCACAACGCCGCTGCCAACGCGGTTAAGACCTTAGAAGCGCGCAGTACCAGCTTATATCGCCTCGCGACAGAAGGACCTGGGGATCTCCACAAAGCACCTTCTTCGCTCCGTTTCTGTGCAGAAGGCGATGCGGCATTTCTGCCAAGGCACGCTGGCGGCGGTAACTACGTCCGCGACATCGCCAACGTCCCTGCTGTCTGGCGGATGGGTTACCCACAAGAAACACCGAACCTCCGCAATATCCGTCCTGATTTCACAACGCTGGATTGGGCATTCATTGTCGGTTATGTGCTGAGTTTTGTCGCCATCCTGTTCACTTTTGACGCAATTTCTGGTGAACTGGAACGCGGAACATTGCGATTGACCTTGGCAAACCCGATTCCACGACATACGGTGCTGATCGGAAAATTCTTCGGTGTATTCATCAGTATTAATATTCCGTTTGCGATTGCGGTGCTGATGAACCTACTTCTCATCTCTACCTCAGAGGCAGTACAACTCAATGCCGAAGCATGGGGACGTTTAGGCATCTTATACGGTATTGTTGTCCTCTATACGTGTCTCTTTATCGCTTTGGGACTCCTTATCTCCGCCGCCGTCCGAGAGAGTGGGGTGAGCCTTGTCGTTTTGCTTTTAGTCTGGGTGAGTTTTGTGGTGTTTATGCCGAGCACTATGGCATCTATCGGCAGTCGGACATCGATCCCGATCGCGTACATGGAATTTTGGAACCAGCGCATCCAAATTGCGGACGAAGCGCGCGAGGCATACCAAGATAAATATGGAGATTCACAAACCACGCCGCCAGTGCATGTACTCGGCGAGTATGTTACCTCAGAAGCAGAAGAATATGAACGCTACAATGAGGCGTATTTAAAGCAACAGATTGCGCAGGGGAAAAGAGCGCGTGCGATAACCCGCATCTCACCAGCAGCGATTGTTCAACGTCTCTTTGAATCTTTTGCCGGGACAGAATTTGAGCGGCATCTGCAATTTGTGGAAAATGTGCAGCGTTATGCCCGCGAATATCGCGAATTCGTTGTTGATACCGATAGGGCTGATCCGGAGAGCCTTCATGTCGTTGGGATTCGCGAGGGTATGTCGCAGAAAAGCGTCAGTCCAGCGGCGCTCCCCAAATTTAAAGATACGCTCAGCCTCAATCGTGATTTCAACACCGCGGCGACGGATTTACTGCTATTGGTGCTGTTTCTGACAGTGCTTGTATCAGGCGCGTATCTCGCTTTTGTGCGGCTTGAGATTTAAGGGGTATGAGCGATCTCGTGGAAATACGACACAATGCTAACGAATAATGGACAGAAACATATAAAGAATTGGTTTGAATAAATTGGAAAATATGTTATCTTGTAATTAAAGGGTGAGATTTCCTATCTCCGTACGCACACCTGCAAACGAAAACAGGAGGGTCTCTCTGCGAAATCTGACTCTTTTACAAATTTCTGAGGGGGTATACGAATGTTACAGGTTGAAATTCACTCGCCTACTCTTGAAAAAGAGGTTGATGCCTTGATTTGTGCTGGGCTTTATCCAGATTCCCATGCTTTAATTGTTGATGCTCTTGAAGAACTGGTCCGTAATAAAAAGAAATCCCGCCTTAATGCTTCAATTCAACGCTATCAAGCGGGAGAAGTGACACTTGGGAGAGCTTCGGAACTGGCCGGAATGCACCGTTTTGAATTTGAAGAGGTCTTAAAAGCGAGGGGCATCTTGAAAATCGTTGAGGTTGGGTCGGTAGAAAAACTAAAGGCGGGCGTTTCGCTCATCAAAAGCCTTCACAGAGAAAA
This sequence comes from Candidatus Poribacteria bacterium, assembly GCA_021295715.1. Taxonomy (NCBI): domain Bacteria; phylum Candidatus Poribacteria; species Candidatus Poribacteria bacterium. The sequence continues at coordinate 4,954 of JAGWBV010000042.1, forward strand.
CAGTAAAACAGAGGAATAGCCGACTTTGGTCTTTGTGGATACTGATATCCTTTCAATTTTCTCCAAGATTCAGCGTTTACCATTATTGTTTGCAGTTTTCGAGCAAGACATACTTAACATTGCCGCTGCCGTAGAAAATGAAATCGCTGTTGGTGTTTCAAAGGGATTCTCTTTTGCCAATGCCCTCATGGAATTGCAAACACAAGGGCTGCTTCAGACGCATCATCCAACAACTGCAGACGAAGAATTTATGTTCTCTTTGCCAGATACATTAGGTGCCGGTGAACGTGAATCTATGGCAATATGTAAACGTCTCACAGCATTTTTTGCGAGCAACGAACGACGAGTGATGCACCATTGTCAGGTAAACGGTATTCGTTGCACTAACCTGGATGAAATTCTACGAGCACTCTGGGAGTTAAAAATTTTGACAGAGCCTGGTCTGAGAAAGGTCATCACCGAGATTGAGACGAAAGATTCTCTCAAATTCCGATCCACAACCACAATTTTTGAGTCAACTTAAGCGAAGGTGCCGTCAATGCGAAATTTACAATTGTGTAGGCAGCGGTTCACCTTCGTTGGCAGTCATCTCTGCGTAAAGTTCCTGTAGCCGAGTCGTCACAGGGCGGATTCCTTCGTCCCCAATTTTCCTGCCATCGACCTCCAAAACAGGACTCAACTCACCGACAGTACCCGTCGTGAAGACTTCGTCCGCGGTGTAAACCTCAGTCAACGAAACATTCCGCTCCGTCAACGGGATACCCGCCTCGCGAGCGATTTGAATGACCGTGCCTCGCGTGATCCCCGGTAGGCAGCTATCAGCATGTGGGGTCAGAACTTCTCCACGTTTTATGAGAAAGATGTTTGTCGCGTTCGTCTCTGAAACGTAACCGAAGATGTCGAGCATGATCGCATCGTCCACGCCAGCGACATTCGCCTCAATTTTGGCGAGGATGTTGTTAATCAGGTTGTTGTGATGGATCTTAGAGTCAACACACTGCGGTGGATTCCGTCGGATTGCTGAAGTGATTAAACGAATACCGCTCTGAGCATAGATGGGCGGTTTCCACTCAGCTATCGCAATTAAGGTGGTCCCGTACTGATTGACGCGTGCGTCCATGCTGGAGGTAACCTTTTTCCCGCGACTCAGCGTTAGACGGATATGAACACCGTCCCGCATGCCGTTGGCTTCAAGCGTCTCAAAAATCGCTTTTTTGATTTCATCGCGTGTTGGAATGCCTGCGAACGCCATCGCGTGGGCTGAATCTATGAGTCGATCCAGATGTGGGTCGAGTGCGAATATCTTTCCATTATAGACGCGCAAACCTTCCCATACGCCATCGCCACCTTGGACGAGGCTATCGAACACGGAGATCTTCGCATCTTCACGAGGTAACAATTCACCGTTAACGTGGATTAATATGTTTTCATTTCTTGAATCGGGTAATTTAGGTTCCATCTCTCCTCCGTTTTTTGGCTATCGGCTATCGGCTATTAGCCATCAGAAAAGAGGCTTTTTTTAAGCGAAGACCTCTTCTACTGACCGCTGAAAGGATTTTTGAAAAAAATCCGACCTGATTGCTGACCGCCACTCCTACCATTTATTCCGGACGCTCACACCTTCATCCGTCAGGTAGGTTTTGATGTTATCAATTGTAAATTCGCCGTAATGTGTGATAGAGGCGACAATCGCGGCGTCGGCGTTGCTTTCGACAAAAACGTCCCGTAGATGCTCTGGGTTTCCCGCACCACCGGAGGCGATGACCGGCACCGGCACCAGATCCGCGATAGCACCCGTCAATTCGAGTTCATACCCGGCTTTTGTGCCGTCTGCGTCGATGCTATTAACGACAATTTCGCCTGCACCTAAATCGACCCCACGCGCCGACCATTCCAGCGCATCCCAACCGACCGGTGTTCTCCCGCCATCTATGAAAATTTCATAGCCGCTTGGGATCTGTTCGCTTTTCGGGACCCGCTTCACCTGCATACTTAGCACGACGCACTGACTGCCGAATGCCCGTGCTCCCTCCGCGATGATTTCAGGGTTCCGCACGGCACCCGAGTCTATGCTCACCTTCTCTGCACCTGCGAGTAGAACACGGCGCATATCCTCAAGTGTGCGCAACCCACCCCCGACAGAGAACGGGATAAAAATTTCGGCGGCGACTGCGGAGACGACATCAATCATAATATCGCGTCGTTCGTTGCTCGCCGTGATGTCGTAAAAGACGAGTTCATCGGCACCGCCTTCGTAATAGAACCGTGCCATCTCAACCGGATCACCGACATCAACATTGCCTTTGAAAGCGATGCCTTTCGTAACCTTTCCGGCACGCACATCTAAACATGGAATTATCCGTTTCGTTAGCATTTTTTAATTAGGGGACCTCGCTATGATTTTTTGGCTATTGGCTTTCGGATTTCGGAAACCATCGGTAAAAAGCAATTTGTGGCATACAAAACTATCGCAACTGACACAGGTTTTCTTACCGACTGCCGACTGTCGACTACCGACTGCCATGTTTAAATATATTCAAAATATCGTCGAATTCCGAGACCTTCAAAAACTTATACATTCCCGCAAGTGCCAGCAGACTCAATCCGATAGGGGCAAACACCCCAGTGGTGCGTGGTATGATGCCCTCCGTACCGAGCCAATCCTTCTCAATGACGTTATTTGTCAGCCAGCAAACAACTCCCATCACCGCTGAAGCGATTAAAATTTTGAGCGTCAGCTTGGCAAGTGATCGAAGCCCCAACCGTCCAACCTTGCGACGGAGCAGTAGCAGTAGGACGGCACAGTTCAACGTCACTGTCAAGACCGTTGAAAATACGACAGCGCGCGGATCCAAGAAAAATTCGCGATAGATGAACAGATAGTTGAGGCAGATATTGAGCACAACGGCACAAATGCTGACAATAACGGGCGCGCGAATATCTTTGTGCGCATAGAACCCGTCTGTAACAATCTTAAGGGTCGAAAATCCGCAGAGACCGAAGGCATAAACGAATAAGATCCCGGTTGTTCCGATTGTGTCTTCTTCAACGGTTGCACCCCATTCGTAAAGCAAACGGCAGATCGGTGCCGACAATATCATGAGTCCAATTCCAGCCGGAATTGTCAGAACAAGCATTAAGCGGAGGGCGTGAGAAAGCGCGTTACGGAAATTCTCTGTCTCCCCCGCTGTTACAAACCTCGCGAGTTGTGGCAGTGCCACCGTTGAAATCGCAACGCCGAATATCCCGATCGGGAGATGCATGATGCGATACGCCCGACTGATCCAAGTCAACCATCCAGAATCTGAAGTGATAAAGAATGTGTTCGTCAGTAGATTCACCTGCACCGCCGCGACTCCTAACACAGCCGGTCCGATGAGGTGAACAACTTGGAGGACTCTCGGATCCCGAAGGCTCAGCAGCGGACGATACCGAAAGCCGACCCGGTACATAGATGGCACCTGAATTAGGAATTGAGCAATGCCGCCGACAATTACACCTATAGCCATGCCTGTTACCGGGTGAATCTCTACCAGTGGACACAAGTAGTAGCCACCTATGCCGACAGCGAGAGAGCCTACGTTAAAGAAGGTGGAGGCGCAGGCTGGGATACCAAACCGTCCCTTGCTATTCAATAATCCCATAGCAATTGCCGCAAATGACACAAAGAGTAGATACGGGAACATCAATTGCGTGAGATAAATTGCCAGTTCAATCTTGCTGTCAAATCCGAAATGTTCAATGGTATCTAAATTTCTTTCAAAATTGTCTCGTGCCAATATATCGATAAGAACTGGAGCGAGAATGATACCGAGTGCTGTGATACCGATTAAAACGAGGAACGTTAGGTTAAAGATGCGGTTCGTAAGATTCCACGCTGCTTCTTCGCCGTCTTCAGCCTCTGTCGCAAGGAATGTGGTAATAAATGCCTTGCTCAAAATCCCTTCACCGAACATATCGCGTAGAAAGTTTGGGATACGGAAGGCAAGATAAAAAGGGTCCGCGCTGGTTTTGGCGGGGAAGTAGTAACCTATCGCCGTTTCGCGAGCGAGACCCAATATCCGAGATACCATCACAGCAATGCTGACAATTCCCACCGCACGGGTGACCTTTTGATTCTCTTGCGCTGTGGATTTCGTTTCGTTTTCCATTTTATATTGTTTATTGGTTATCAGTTTTCAGAAGGAAGCGTCTTTAAACGAAAACCTCTTAACCGAAAACCGAAAACCGACGACTGAAAACTACTTCTTCTTGACATTGCTTCCGTTTCAGTGTAAATTTTACGGCAGTGCCAATATAAATTTAATACACATTGTTCACTACGAACGTGAGGAGACGAAAAGATGCAGGAAAAGCGATATTTTACGCTTGAAGAAGCAAATCAATGCATCCCCGAATTAGTTGATGAAATTTCACTGTTAAGAGCAATAAGAGCGCAACTCGCAGGGCTTCACGCAGAAATTACCCCACTCTTGGAGGTGGTTTCCTCCAATGGTGGCAGTCAGCATACTCCCGCCCTACTCAATGCAACGAAACGCTTTCAGGAAGTTCTGGATCGGATTGAGGCACGCGGGTGTCATCTAAAAGGGCTGGATCCGGGATTAGTCGATTTCCCACACCTCCGCAACGGCAAAGAGGTCTACCTCTGTTGGCGGATGGGTGAAAAGAAGATCCGCTACTGGCATGAAATTGAGGACGGATTTGAAGGACGACAGTCGTTGTAGTCAGTGCACCTACGACCTAAAAAAATGGTTCGTGGGACCGTGTCCGTGCCCGATGTCTAAAGCGTGCTGGATTGCACCGGTGATGTACGCCTTTGCCGTATTGATAGCGGCACTCAAATCTTTCCCGTGGGCAAGTTGCGTCGCGATTGCCGCCGAGTAGGTGCAGCCTGTACCGTGCGTGTTTTCTGTCTCGATCCGTTCCGCCTGGAAAAAAGTCCATTGACCATCGCAATAAAGCACATCAGTGGCTTCCTTGTTTCCGATAAGATGCCCACCTTTGACAAGGACAGCATGACAACCGAATGCCCCGATCGCCTTGGCGGCACTTTTGGCGTCGTCTATGCTCTGGATGTCCTGTTGCGCGAGTAGCTCTGCCTCGTAAACGTTAGGTGTAATCACTGTCGCAAGCGGAATCAACGCTGTTTTGAGGCTATCAATTGCCTCCTCTTTTAACAGTGGAAATTTGCTTTTGGAAATCATCACTGGGTCTACAACAATGGCTGGCGGTGTATATTCCCGCAATTTCCCCGCAACCGCCTCGACAATCGCTGACGAGGAGAGCATCCCCGTTTTGACGCTGGCGACCTCAAAATCCGTAAAAACGGCGTCTAACTGCGCTTCAATCAGTGGAATAGGTAAGTCAAAAGCATCTGTGACCGCGACCGTGTTCTGTGCTGTAACGGAAGTAATCGCTGACATTGCGAAGCCACCATTCGCCGAGATCGCTTTGATGTCTGCTTGTATGCCTGCGCCTCCACCTGAGTCTGAACCTGCAATCGTTAAAATCTGTTTCATTTTTTCGTCTGCTGTTGGTTTTACTGTGTTTGAACCATTAGGCGTAGAGTTAAGAAAGGACTTCATCGTAGGTTGGGTTGAGCGGATACTATTGAAGCCCTAATAGTTTGTCAACGTTATTTTGACTTTTTGTAGGTGTTTTTGATTGGGTATTTCCTGCAGGTAGAACGGAGTGAAAACCGACAAAATCGGTCGAGTACACCTATCAGTTTAGATGTGACAGACTACTAACACATCAAAGGAAAGTGAATCTATATCCAAACATTCTCGTTAGAGAGATAGCAAGTGAAACCCAACACTCCTCCATCTCCGTCCTAAATTGATGCGTGTAAGTTTTACTGCGTCTAATCCAATCTACGATGTTAGCATAAAGCGGCAAGATAGTGTTTCGCTTGTATGCTCGCACCTTTAGGTGACATAACACCTGACATCACAGCCACCCCGAAAGTGCCAGCACTTAAGCATTCCGACACTCTGGTGGGTGTAATACCTCCCAATGCAAAAACTGGCAGTTTCACACCTTCGACCACTTCAGCGAGGCTCGCTGTGCCGACAGCGGGAACGTATCCCGGTTTGCTTGCTGTGGCGTAGATAGGACTATAGGTCACAAAATCGCACCCCTCTGCTTCCCGTTTCTTTGCTGCATCAAAAGAGTGCACGGAGCATCCAACGTAGAAGTTATCGCCGGCCTCGGTTGCCTTTACGGAATCTACGGATTCTGAATTCGCTGGAAGATGGATCCCCGCAGCACCGACATCACTGGCAACACTCGTATGTGTATTGATAAAAAGTTTTGCTTCGTAATTATGACACAATTCTGCAATAGGTTGTGCCAATTTAATCAATTCAGTCTCGCTTAAATCTTTCTCACGTAATTGGAAGGCGGTGACGCCTACGTCCAGTAATTCCAAGATAACATCGATTAATGGAGTGGGCGCGCATCGGTGTCTATCAGTGATGGCGTACAGCTTAAAGTCGATCATTTATTCTGTCGGAACCCGTCGGAGGCGTGCTGCAAACGTACCGTCAACCCCGTGTTCGTGTGGAAAAGTCTGGACGAAACCTTGTGGTGTTATCGCACTCAGCGGAACGTTGGGCAGGAAACGTCGTGCGTTTTCCACCCTATACATCGGAAAGTCTACCAAAAATCGCTGGATGACGTCCTCGTTTTCCATTCGCTCTATACTGCAGGTGCTGTAGACGAGAATGCCGCCCGGCTTGATGTGTGCCGCTGCGTTCTTCAGCAGGTTATATTGTATTTCGCTGAGGGCGCGAACCTGTTTGAGCGTTTTGTTCCATCGGATGTCAGGATGTCGCCGAAGTGTTCCGAATCCTGAACAGGGGGCATCAATAAGCACAGCATCCGCTGTTTTGATAAACTCCAAGTCAGCTTTCGTCGCATCCATTACACGCGTCTCAACGTTGTGTGCCTCGACGCGTCGGCAGTTCTTTTGCAACAACGCTATTTTTTCTGCTGAGGCATCCACGGCGATAATTTTTCCGGTATTCTTCATGAGATGTGCCAAATGCGTCGTCTTCCCACCCGGTGCAGCACACAAATCTACGATGAATTCCGCGTCTTCCGGTGAGAGTAGATGTGCCACTAACATGGCACTCTCATCTTGGACATAGATGTCATTTCGGTTAAGAATGTCTTTCAATGTCAGTTCACCAGCAGCGTCGAAATTAGTGATTGTTCGGTTTTCGAGTGCTATCCCGTCAGGCGCGATTTTGGAAAGGAACGCGGGTAAGCCTTTCGTTTCCAAAAATTGGCAAACTTCTCCGCGTTGGGTCAGGAGGGTATTTACACGGAACGCGAGCGGTGCGGTTTGGTTGCTTGCACGGCAGAACGCCAGTGTCCACGAAACGCCGTGTGTGTGAAGCCATCGCTTTACTAACCATGTTGGATAGGACAGCGAGAACGCAATGTGTTCTGTCGGGTTTGTATCGAGTGGTGGATAGTCGAGCCTTGTGCCTTCGCGTTGGATGGAGCGGAGCACTGCATTGATGAACCCCGCGGTCTTCCGTCGATTGGAAGATTTACGTGGGCGCGAAGGAACGAGTTGGACGGTTTCAAAGATCGCTGCGTGTGCAGGTATCCCATCAAGATGTAGCAGTTGGAACGCACCGAGACGTAGGATATTACGATGTCTCGTGTCTAACTGAAATCTGGGATTGATAAACTGATTGAGCACCCAGTCCAGTTGCTTCTGCCACCGAATAACGCCGTAGACAAGCCCGTTTACCAATCGGCGCTCGCGTCCCTCAAGTGCGTTCCGCCCGAATGCACTGTCAACAACGGATGCTATTGATGCGCTGCTGTGCGAGAGGGTCAACAGGCATTCTAAGGCGACTGTGCGCGCATTCATATCTCGCAATAACGCGAAGGGTCGGATTCACTGTCCCGATGCCTCGCGAGTCTCCTTTGTTTTGACAGTAATTCGTCTAACAGAACGCCAAAATTACGCTGCTTCTGCAGTGAGGGCATGCAATTTGCGGATGAGTCGGGACTTTTGACGGTTCGCTGTCCCTTTTTTGATAACACCTTTACTGGCAGCTCTATCTAAGAGGCTGGCTATGGTTCGGCACAGTTCCTGTGCTGTTTCGATGTTACCTTCCGCAAGGGCGGTTTCTGTTTGTTTCATCACTGTCCGAATCGTTGCTTTACGGTGTCGATTGCGTATCCGCTTTGTGTTGTCCGCACGTGCGTGTTTCTTTGCAGATTGTCGATGCAAAACAAATACTCCTTTTGAAAACTTGTGTCCCGATGATCTTAATGACAATCGAGGTGTTAACTGCCTTTTATACTATATGTACTTAATGATACCACAAAATATCGGGTTTGTCCATATTTTTTGAAGGTTGCTGCGTGAAGTGGATTTAATATTTCATGTTTTGCTGAACCCACAATAGCGAAGGGTCTCATGCTGTGAAGAGTCCTAAACACGGCGAAAACCTATTTGATTTCTCACCACAAAGGTTGTAAAATATATATCAAAGGAGAATGCTTGATGAAATTATCTTCCCTTCTACTGATGTTCACGATAAGCATCGGATTTTGCACTGCTGTAGCGGCAGCACCCCAAGACCCTATTGACACACCCCCATGGCAACCCACAGGACAATACACACATCCCGATATCCAAGAAAGCTCCGGCATCGTCGCGAGCCGACAGTTTGAAGGCGTCTATTGGACGCTCAACGATTCTGGTAATCCCGCGGCACTTTATGCCACAAAACTCAATGGCGAATTAATCCAAAAGATCGCAATAAAAGGTTCAGGGAACTTCGATTGGGAGGCACTCGGAATTGATGACAAAAATCAACTCTGGATAGGCGAGATTGGCAATAACAGTAGGTTGCGGTTCGATCTGAAGGTCGTTGTCATCGCAGAGCCAGATCCATTCGCTGAAACGGAAGCGGAGGTCATCGCAAGTTATCCGTATCGGTACCCGAATGAAAATGTAGATGCCGAAGGACTCTTTATTGTTGCAGGGGTCCCTTATATCGTCTCTAAAGAGCGCGAACGCGCAGTGCTTTATCGGTTCCCTGCTCTGAAACCAGATACGAAACAGGTATTGGAAAGGATTGGCGAATTCACCGGAGCAAAGTGGGTTACGGGTGCCGGAGTGTCCGAAGACGGAACCCGACTTGCTGTCTGTACTTACGACGCACTCTGGGTATATCGCGGCACGACAGATGATTTAGCGCAGATGATTCAGAGTACACCGTGGCACTTACCTCACAGTTTCTATGGGGAAGCGGTCTGTTTTGATGGCTACGATCTCGTTTTGACAAACGAGGCGAGAGACCTCTACTATCTCCCGCAATTTTGGTATGAGAAGGAATGGACATTACCACCCAAGAACACCCACTCGGCTATTGACCTATTACCTAAGACAACAACACGCGGCATAGCAGTCCAGACAGAAAGTTACCAAGCGGTGGGTATTGATATTAATGGGAGCCATGTCGCTCTCACGCCGAAAACTGCTGGGCAGGCGGCTGCCTTGACCGTCCCAATTGAAGTCCCTTATAGAAATATTTATGAAATTCGTGCTGTTTTAATGCGTGGACCGGAGTATGCGCACGTCCAATTGTCTATAGATGACGCAACAGTCGGTGTGCCTTACGATTGTTATTCTTCTGAATCGATAGCTGGGACATTGGTTTCATTTGGGACTGCCCCTTTGAATGCCGGTGAAAATCAGATTACGTTCAGTGTTGTTGGAAAGGGATCCGAAGCCACAGGCTATAAAATTGGTATTGATTCCTATCAAGTGTTGAACGCCTCACCGTTCGTGGAGCACTACGCCGTTTTAGGTCCGTTTCCCAAGACAGATGTTGCTACCCTTGATAAATTGCTGCAGTCTGGCAGCCGATTGGACTTGGAGAAAACTTACACAGGCGTTGATGGCAAACCCGTCCGCTGGCAGGAAATGACTACAAGGGCGGACGGGTATCTCGATTTACGTAAAGATCTCACGCTTACCACAATGACTGTTGGGTACACGTTAGTGTACGTCTACACACCAAAGGCGACCGATTCTATGATGTTGATTGGAAGCGATGACGAAATTGCTGTTTGGTTAAACGGAACTGAAATTCATCGGAAAAGCATTGACGCTGGCGCAACGGCAGATGCAGATGCGGTTCCGTGCCAACTGAAAGCCGGATGGAATACGGTGCTATGCCAAAAAGTCGATCTTGGCTGGTCGTGGGGACTCTATTTAAGATTCACGGACGCAGATCAGATTCTCAGATACGCTACCCAACCTACAGACTAAAAATCAATTAAGCAATATTAAGAAATCAATATCAGGTTTTGAGAAAGGGTGGAAGCAGAGGAAGACTGGAAGAAACCGCGTATCCGCGCTCTTCCAAACTTCCATGCTTCCAATCTTCCAACCAATTTTGGAATCAAAAACACAATTTTAATATTGAAACTTGCTTACAGAAAGCCAAACCCCTCCTACCTGTACCCATTTTCATAGATTCAACGTTAAACGTTGTAGATACGTATATCACTAACTCAAAACAGCAATGGGGTGTATCCGATGCAGTTCAATTTTATTCAAAGGAGTAGGCAACGCCTGCTGCGAATCATACAGAAAATCGGTATTGTCGGGATGGTATTGGCAACCGTATCCGTTTCCGCGGGGACTTCCAGCATAAGCCAACGGGATATTTTTGTCGGGGCAAGTGCCCGCGCCGTCGGGATGGGCAGTGCGTTCACCGCAGGTCCCTCCGCGACCAACGGTTTTCTATGGAACCCGTCTTCATTAGGATTTATGGATGGTGTGGAAGTCAACATGGGCGGAATGCCGTTTCCGGGAAATTTCTCAAGCCGAGATCAGGCGTTTTCAGTCGCCGCGAATCCACAAACGTTCGGTGTGACGAACAGAAATCTCGGAAATGTCTCCTTCGCGACGTGGTTGGATGGATGGAAAAATAACACGACGGAATCTACTCAGATTGTCCTGTTAGGATACGGACTCGCGCTCGGACAGCGTGCCTCGGCGGGTGCGAACCTGCGCTACTATCAGAACAACACACCCATCAGAACCAATTTTCTATGGAGCGTGGACTTAGGGATGCAGTTCGCCTATCCGTTGCAAAAATGGGGTGATTCCCTAACAGTCGGCATGAATTTTTCTGAATTGAGCAACGGCATTCGTGAAAACGGTGCGCTTCTTGAGAGCGCACCTTTAGCCGCACGCTTCGGGACGACTTATGAGTTAGGTGGAGACACACTCTTTTCCGCAGATCTCGCTGTCCGAGGCGCGAATAATGTCAACTGGGGGGAACGACTCCGATTGCACTTCGGCGCGGAACATTGGTTTATTGATGGGCACGTCGGGCTGCGCTTCGGTTATACCGCTTTGACCGCTTCTGAGAGGTTTTGGAGTGGTGAATTAGCACGCGGACTGAGTTTCCGAAATTCCGCCGGACAACTTGATTATGCCTATGTGAGTGGCAGTGAATTAGAACAAGGTGTGCATTGGATCTCGGCGACATTACGTTGGGATGGAGGCGATATGGTACCTATATCGGTGGCAACCCGCACCGAGCCATCAGATGCTGAGGAAGCTGGACCGATTTTAATGCCGGAGACACTCGAAATAGACCCTGAAACGCTTGATGGAACATTGGATCTCTCTGAACCCGCAATTTCGCCAAACGGCGATGGTGTATCGGATAGCACTACATTTCGTTTGCGTCTTGGCGAAGATGACACCGTTCCCCTCCGGTGGCAGTTGGACATCCGTGATGAGTACACCGAAAGCGTATGGCAAAAATCTGGGACAGGTGTGCCAGCGGAAGGTGTGGTCTGGGGCGGTTTCTCAGATACCGGCAACTTGGTGCCTGATGGGAATTATGAGGTTCAATTCCACGTTCTCGACGCACAAGACACGCGATACCTCATGGATACCGGGACGGTGACAGTAGATCTCATTCCAACGACACTGGAACTCTTCGCGAAAACACCGACAACTGTCGGCGTGAAGGCATGGGACATCAATCCGCTTGACTATTGGAAACTTGAACTTTTCGATGCAGAAAACGTACTTATTGAGCAGGCGGAGGGAAACGGTTCACCGCCTGCCGAAGTCGTTTTAAACAAGATCCGAGCGAATCCGAACGCTGTTTACACTGGTAAGTTAGACGTTCGGGACATTGCTGGCAATCAGAGCATGGAACAGACGCAACTACAGTTTCGGGTGAGCAGTCAACCAAAAAGAGCGTCGGTATCGAGTAAGATGACGCTCATGGTAGGTTCATTTGTAGAACTTTATTACGCCGAAGCAATGGAGGAGAGATTGCGGTTGCAGAATCCCGATCAGAAGGTCGCCCTCCGTGTCGCTACTGTTGACGGAAGAACGATGCATCGCGTAACGATCGGCGAATTCAACACACGAGCAGAATCAGCAGAATTGAAGCAACACATTCAAGAGACCCTCGGAATAGAACCAGTATTGATTGCGCTCCAATAGCATCTTTTCCCTAACAACGGGTAGGTGCGGTTTCTAATCGTGCTACTCCAATCTGGTAGGTGCGGTTTCCAATCGCACCCTTTCTTTTTGTAGGAGCGAGCTTTGCTCGTGATACCCTCCGCTGGCGATGTTTCTAACCTCGCCTATCGCAAACAACTCGCCAATCAAAATTGAGACCGCAATCCTGTTCATCCTAAAATCTTGAAAATCCTGATTCAGACAATATACACTCAAATTACCAACATCTACTCACTGATGGCTGACTGCTGATTGCCGTTTATACCGAATAAAATTCCGCAGCATTGTGATAAAAAAGCCTATTTCTCTCCGCATCCGATGCATCCTCAACAGCCCATAAAAGTGCTGCGACCCATTCCTGATATGTCGCCGCCAAGGTACACACGGGCCAATCACTCCCAAACATCAACCGTTCATAACCGAAAGCCGCCACCAGATGCTGGATATACGGCTTCAGTTCCTCACGCGTCCAGTTCTCACTCGCAGTCGTCACAATCCCTGATACCTTACAGTGGACGTTCTCAAAAGAAGCGAGTTCGTTGATGTATGTTGCCCACAACTCGAATTGACCGCCTTTTATGTCGGGTCCACCGCAGTGGTTGAGGGCGTGCCGAACGTCCGGTGTCGCCTTGACGAGTTCGATTGCTGCTGGAAGTTGCGCGTGATTCGCACAGAGTTCAAAAGAGAGATCAAACTTAGCCAACAATTTCACGCCATTAATCAGTTCGGACGTGGCGTAAAACTGCGGATCAGGGTGGTGCCATGCCATCCGACGCACTCCCACGACAAGCCCGAATCCTATAAGTTGCTCAAGAATAGCCTCAACATTCGGTTTTTCAAGCGGTGCCGCCGCCGCTATTGCACCTATCATCCCATCTGTTTCGGAGATTTGTGTTAGCCACTCGACCTCCTTAACAACATCCGCTTCGGCAGGATCTCCTTCAACGTGTACCGATCTGACGACATTAAGGTCTCCAATCGCCTCGCGGTAATCTTCCGCTGTATATCGCTTTCCCAAGAGGTCGAACCCTTCTAACCAAGGGTATTCCAAATTAGAGGTGTCCCAAAGGTGTTGGTGGGTATCAATTATTTTAAGCATCTATCGCTCCTCACCTGAAAATGATTTGAATTTCGTCGAAATATCCTGTATAATTTCTTAACCGAACAGATATTCAACAGCAGCAATCAAACGTTCTTCTTGAAATCGAACCGCAAGCCTGCAACAACGGCGCAGGCGGATATACGTCGAGTAACGCGATATATCCAACCCATCTAACCGAACCGCAAGGGAAAATTAAAAATCCGCAAGGAAAATTAAAAAAAGTAAAATTAAAAGGGGTGTCTATCATGTTTTTAGGTTTCTTTGATCCGCTCTATTTTGTGTTCCTCGCACCGGGACTCGCACTGTCCCTCTACGCGACGTTCCGCACAAAATCGACATTCTCAAAATATTCAAAAGTTGGGTCGCGTAGCGGAATGACCGGCGCGCAAGCCGCCGATCTGATGCTGAAACGGCACGGTGTGAGCGGTGTCCGGATCGAACGCTCAAGTGGATGGTTAAGTGACCATTATGATCCCGGTCAGAAGGCACTTAGGTTATCCGATGATGTCTATTCAAGCCCATCGCTCTCCGCAATAGGCGTCGCGTGTCATGAAGCAGGACATGCGATGCAGGACGCACACGGCTATGCGATGCTGAACCTGCGCACCGCCCTCGTCCCCGCGACGAACTTTAGTTCGGTGTTCTCTTATATTCTGATAATGGTCGGTTTCTTCATTCAACCCTTCTTACTGCTCGGTGTCGGGCTTTTTGCGGTAGGGGTCGTCTTTTCGTTGATAACACTTCCCGTTGAGTGGGATGCGAGTAGACGCGCCAAAGTCGCAATGGCGGAAGCAGGAATGCTCACGCAAGAAGAGAATCAGCACGCCAGTAAGGTGCTCAACGCCGCATTTTTGACGTATCTCGCGGCAGCAGTGACGAGTCTCCTTACACTGCTCTACTACCTATTCCGATTGGGATTATTGGGTGGCGGTGACGAGTAATTATGTGGATGGCGCAGTGTAAAACCGCGCCTGTCAATGTCACTGAGGATTACCGATTCAATTCTTGCTATCGATATCTACACCGGGCCACTGGTCGTCCTGTTCAGTAATATCAACCACGATACCATCTGGGTCTTCTATCTTGAAGGCTTCTGAAGGTAGCTCGTCCGAATTTGGGTCATAAGGTTTGTCACCACCTAATCCTTCCCAAGTGATTGTGAAACCGAGGTCCTCACACCGCTGTGCCGCTTCTCGTAGGTTCGGAACACGAACACCGATGTGGAGGTAATCTAACATCCCGCCGACATGTTCCGGGCGATCGGGGCCGCGGTGTTGAAACACGCGAAAGTTGTGATAACCATCCGTTAGGTCGTAGCATCCGTTCATCGTTGAGTAGACTCGCAATCCGAGCGCGTCACGCCAAAAGCGGATGCTTTTTTCTAAATCGGTCGTCCGGACGCCGATGTGTACAAGTGTTGTTGACATAGGATATCTCCTTTTGTTACGGCATACGGAGTATGCCTATTACTTTAGATCCAGACAGTCGGTTCCCGGTTTTCTGCGCGATGCTCATAGAGCAATTTGACATCATCCGGTAACTTATCGAACGTTTCGCCGGGAATCGTGGCGGTGTTCGCACCAAAGAGTTCTAAATTCAACCACCACGGCGCGTATCTGACGACAACTGCAGTCCGTTTACCGGCACTCGGATTTTCTGCGTTGGAGTGCCAAATCCGGCTGTCCATGATGAGGACGCTGCCCGCGCTGCCAATGGCTTGCATTTCTCCATCAATTGGGTTCCGATCACCAATGTTGTCTTCTTTGCCTCTGGGGTTCCGAAGATCTACATGCGTTTTGGGGACAATCCAAGTCCCTCCGTTTTCTGTTGTGAATTCGGAAAGCATCCAGAGGGTCGTGATACCGATGACAGCACTCGGAAACGGCTGCGGAATGTGCCATTTCTGGTTCAGATCATAGGGGAAATCGGAGTGGTATGCACGCACCAATTCGTAATGTGGAGGTCGAATCTTATACTCAGTTTGTGAAATACGCACTTGTGGTCCAAGTAACTGCTGGAGAGTGATGAGGAGCCGCTCGTTCGCAAGGTGCGCGGCGAACTTTGGCATGAAACTGATGACGTTACGTCCCCATACACCGTGCTCTTTTCTAAACTCGTTATAATCCGCTTCAGACGTTTCTACCTCTTCGCGAACCTCATCAACGACATCGGCGGGAATAACGTTCTCTAAGACGCACCAGCCTTCTTCCCGTAGTTGCGTAACGTGAGGTTCGATCGTTTCTAATAGATTGTCGGTTTCCATTGATGTCTCCTTTTGGGTGCGGCGATATCGATGTGCCGCTTGCAAAAACGCCGCAAATTCTCTAACAGAGTCGCGACTTAACCGAAAACCTGCTTGTAATGAAATTAGGTCTCCTTAAATGGCATAATTTGTCTTTGCTTTACATTTGGAAAGCCGTCCGGGAGCCCCTAAATTAAAAGCCTGTTTCTCGCTCACGGTTGTAACGGACTGCTATCTTGATGAGCGGTGCAAGCCGCATCACCTTACCAAGGGAGCCGATGACACCAATCTCGCGTGTCGTTATCGCTCCCATAACGTTGAGTTCGCCTGTCCAAAATTTGTAGGCAGTGTCACCTGTCATAGTGAGTTCAACATCTGGAGAAGTGCCGTCACAGGTGCCGCACGCAAGGGTATATTCGCCATTTGATGCCGTTAGGGTCATCTTGCAATCAGGTGCGCTGTAGTTGAATTGAACGTTCAACGTCAACGACTTCAATGCCTCTTTCGCTTCCGGTAGCGTGGCGATTTCTTCAAACAGTTTATTGATGTAACTGTAGAGTTGATCAGGTGTTTCAAAGATAGCCATAGTTTGCGGTATAGCATACTGTGTAATACTTATGAAGTCAAGTAACTTTTTAGGAAAATTTTGGTGATATAAAATGAAAAGATTAAGTCCTTTAGAACGTATCTCCGAGGCATTAGGCGGTGAGCAGAACTTGAGGCAGTTCCGCGATGTCTTCGGCATACCGAGTTTCTGTTATAAGTCTCCGATAGGATGGATCGACATCATCGCTGAGGAAAACTGTATTTTGCGTACTTCCTTTAGTGAGGTAGCCCCTTCGTCTGAACCTACTTTCCCGCCAACTCTCCCTGTCCTCAATCGAACGATTAAGTTGTTAGATCTTTATTTTGCTGGAGGACCCGTTGATTTCGCCGAGTTATCGGTCCAATTAACATACGCTACAGACTTCCAGCAACAAGTTTGGAACGCCATTCAGCAGATTCCTTATGGAGAAGTCCAGACGTATCAATGGATCGCTGACCGGATCGGGAGTCCGAAATCAGCGCGTGCCGTTGGAAACGCAACCGGCGCGAATCCGGTCTCTATTCTCATTCCGTGTCATCGTGTTATTAGGAGCAATGGCGCGTTGGGAGGCTACGGGGGTGGTCTAGAACGCAAACGCCAGTTATTGGCACTTGAAGGTCATCCTATCGAGCAATTAGATGAGTTATAAAAACGCGCGAGTTCTTAATATGATACGCAACTTGTAACCCGCAACAACAGGGTAGATTTTTAATTGATGGTAGATCTTAGAATTAATGAGGCGTGCTGAGTTGACGAGGAAGCGAGTCCAATTCGCTTCCACAAGTTCGCGTAAGACACAACCGGTAGTCCGTAATGAAATTATGCCTTAAATGGCATAATTTGTCTTTGCTTTATATTTGGAGGGCGGATTTATGGAAGGCGCGTGAAAGGTTCAAATTCACGTCATTCCTCCGCAAGATATAATTAAAAAATGACATCTGAAAAAAAATTAGGTAAAGCCACCCAAGCCATCCATGCGGGCGAGGCACGAGCAGCCTCCACCGAGAAAACCGGAGTCCCTCTGATACCGCCTATCTATCAGAACAGCACTTTCCGTTTCGCTACGGCTGCCGAGTGTGCTGAAGCGGTCCGAGATGAGGAGAGCGGCTATATCTACACGCGCTGGGGGAACCCGACACAGGAGGTATTAGAGCAAAAACTCGCTGTCCTTGAAGCCGGTGAAGCTGCACTCGCGACTGCGTCGGGGATGGGGGCAGTCAGCACAGCGTTACTTACTGCTTTGGCAGATGGTGGACATGTCGTCGCGATGGAGAACCTCTATTCCGCTACGTTCCAAATCCTCAATGAGGAGTTCCCACGATTCGGGATTGAGACGACGTTTGTTGACGCTACAGATCCTGCGCAAATTAAACACGCTATCCGAGCGGATACCAAAGTCATTTATCTTGAAAGTCCAACGAATCCACTCCTAAAGCTCGTTGACTTACGAGCGTCTGCCGAGATTGCAAAAGCACACGGTGTCACCTCAATCATTGACAACACCTTCGCTACGCCATGCGGTCAGCAACCGATTACCTTTGGTATTGATGTCGTCGTTCACAGCATGACGAAGTACATGAGTGGTTCTGGTGCTGTTATCGCGGGTGCGATTATTGGACAAAAGGAATTCGTGGTGCGTGCCAAGGAAGGGGCACTCCGCAACTTCGGAGCAGTGATCAGTCCGTTTAACGCGTGGTTAACGCTGCACGGACTCACGACGCTACCACTGCGGTTTGCACGACACAGTGAAAACGCTACACGTGTTGCAGCGTTTCTTGAGGCGCATCCGGCAGTCGCATGGGCACGCCACCCCGGTTTACCGAGTCACCCGCAACATGAACTCGCTAAATGCCAGATGGATGCGTTTGGGGGGATGATAACGTTGGAGTTGAAAGGTGGACGCGCCGCGGGTGAACATTTCGTCGATCACCTCCAACTCTGTTCGTTGGCAGTCAGTTTGGGGGACGTGCGCACCCTCATCTGCCATTCTGCGTCAACAACGCATTCAGAGGTTCCCGCAGAGATCCGTCGGCGGACCGGCATTACGGACGGCTTAGTCAGGATTTCCATCGGTCTGGAAGATGCCGAAGATATTATCGCCGACCTCGGACAGGCGTTAGAGTCCTGCACTCCTTAAATTTTGGATGTAATTCTCATTGATGTTATTCGATGGATGGGTTGCCTCTTTATGCGGTTCCGGGAATTCTGTGATCAACTTCTGGTATGCGTCTACTGCTGAATCTGTATCGCTACCGTCTTCATGGATTTTGCCTACCCAGTATTGTGCCTGCCGCCGGTTATCGTAATCGTAAGTGCTATTGTCGGCGACCTTCTGGTACGCGTCAATGGCACTCGCCATGTCGTTGTTGGCGTAGGCAATTTGCCCTATATAAATCTGTGAGTTGGCAGCATTTTCATTGCGCGGATACAGGTCAATGGCTTCCTCAAGTCGAGCGATGGCTTCGTCATATTTGCCAAGTCGCTCATACGCCCATCCCATATAAAAGTACGCATCTTGACCCACCTTGGCCTCTGGATAGAGATCGATGACTTTCTGATAGCCGCCAATCGCTTCCTGGTATTTTCCTTCCGCAAGATAAGTTTGAGGGATGCCGAAACTCGCAAGCGGCGCAAGGTCCGGATCTCCGGAATCAACGACATTTGTAAATTCGACTCGCGCGCTTTCATAGTCCTGCTTCTTAATGTAAATTTCGCCGGTAACGTATAGAATCTGGTAGAGCAGTGGGCTGTCGCTGAACGGCTCTCTGAGCGCATCAAACTGAGCAAGTGCGAGATTCAATTCACCCTTTCCATAATAGCACATCGCTTTATTAAACTCCGCCTGATCTGAGAGTTCGCTGCCCGGGTATATTGCAGTTAATTGGTTATAAAGCGCGAGCGCACGGTCATAGTAAGCATCCACGGATTCAAGCGTGCCCGTCTTTTTTAACTGCTCCGCGATCTGATAAGAGGCGAAAGCGATGGCGTACATCGAATCGTCTGCCCATTCGCTATCTGGATAATTGTTGATAAGTCGGCGAAAGAGTGCAAAAGCCTCTTCATCAGTGCGTGGAATCCGTGAAGCGAGTTGATAGATGGCGTCGTCTGCCCAGAGACTGTCAGGATATTTGTCAAAGACTTCACGGTATGCAGCTCGAGCTTTGCGTAAACGGCTTTTGTCGGGTTCGTCAAGTGTTATTGGCGGATTGTCGATTGCTTGTGCTGCAGTCCATGATTTATCGGCGTTGTTGTAGTAGTTTTCGTAACTTGTGTCGGTACCCGTGATGCGCCCGAGCCAAAACCCGACGACGAGCGCGAGCACAACACAGATTTCTGCGATTATAAACTTCTTCATCTTTTTTCTCCTTGGCAAGTATTGGTTCAAACTATACTAACAAGGTTCCCGAAATATGTCAAGTGTAGTTTATCGTAGAATCCACCTTTACTTTAGCAAATTTTGTGCCGATCTGACTATATCAACGGATGTGATACTTAGCCAATTATTGAGGATGTCCTGCACGAAATAGGACATACGCTATGTTCAGTTGCACGAAATGGGGCAAATTGACACAGCCTTTAATTTACTTGACAACATGAGAGCGGTTTGATAGAATGTATAAAAGTATAACAATCGCTTTTCTTTTTCAGAGGAAAGCATAAAAACGCCAGTTTGAAAATAAATCTGTAGGTGTTTTTGCTTGGGTGTTTCCCAGGTAGAGCGGTAAATACACACCAAAGGTTTCCTGAGTAAGGGGACGAATATGCCACTTTTCAAGGAAACCCTTTCTGCCTAAGTACCGGTAGCGAAACCCGACATTCCACTTTTATCAGAATTGTTAGCAATTATAAAAGACGTTAATCAATTGAGATGTATTATTAAACGATCCCTATAGTCGGGGTCACATTGAAAAGAGAGGATTTCTGTGCGTAAATTATTGTTTCGCGTTTCTGCATTGGTTTTAACGATTGCGTTGGTAGTTCCATTGCTCGCCGAAGGTGAAGAAGGTATTCTGGACAGAGTTAAAAACAGAGGTCGACTGATATGTGGCGTGAATAAGGAATTGCCCGGTTTCGGTTTTCTTGGTCAAAATGGTGAATGGAAGGGGTTTGACGTAGATTATGGTCGGGCGATTGCTGCTGCCGTTCTGGGGGACCCGAATAAGGTTGAGTTCCGTCCCTTAAAGGCTGCTGAGCGTTTCCCCGCTCTCCAGACGGGCGAAATAGATGTTCTTATCCGCAACACCACGTGGACACTGACTCGCGACACGGATCTCGGTGCTGATTTCTGTCCACCGACCTTTTATGACGGCCAAGGTTTCATGCTCCGTAAGGAGCTCGGGATAACATCACTTAAGGAGCTGGCGGGTGCGACTGTCGGTGTCACTTCTGGCAGTACGACCGAATTAAACCTCGCCGATACGACACGTGCCTTAGGCATCGAAGTTGAGTCTATCGTTTTTGAGGAAACTGAAACGCTTTATCAAAGTTACGATCAGGGACGTTGCGATGTCGTAACAAGCGACAAATCCCAATTAATCTCCCGTCGTCAATCCCTGAAAAACCCGGATGACCATATTATTCTTGACGTAACCATTTCGAAAGAACCGTTGGGTCCCGTTACCGTTCATGGAGATAACGAGTGGAATGATGTCGTGAGTTGGGTCGTTTATGCCACGTTCTCCGCCGAGGAGCACGGCATTACGCAAGCCAACGTCAACACCTTTAAACCAGAGAATACAGAGAATCCCGAAATCAAGCGGTTCTTGGGTTTAGGTGAAGGTGGGGGTATGGGTGAAAAACTCGGACTGTCGAAAGATTGGGCGCGCCACGTCATCGCTGCTGTTGGCAACTATGGCGAGATTTTTGACCGTAATCTGACACCACTGGGCCTGCCACGTGGCGTCAATAAACCTTGGACGCAAGGCGGTTTACTCTATGCAATGCCGTTCCGTTAAAGATGGAAAATAATTCACCGAAAGTTGTATCGGGAAAAATCCCCTTCTGGCGAGATATCCGAGTGTTGCGGATCCTGTTTCAGGTTATTTTCCTGCTCGGTGTGATTTTGTTGTTAGTCATTCTTTACACGAACATGTTAAAGGGGCTGCGTGGGCTTGGACTAACACTGAACCTCGATTTTCTTCAGGACGAAGCCGGGTTTGACATTTCGGAGGGGATTCCCTATGAACCTTCGGATGTGTATCTCAAAGCGTTCTGGGTTGGGATCCTGAATACCCTGAAAGTCAGCTGCATCGGGATCGTCTGCGCGACGCTGCTGGGACTCCTTTTCGGCATCGCTCGACTGTCGAGTAACTGGTTAATCCGAACGATAGCGACCGCTTATGTTGAATGTTTCCGGAACGTTCCGCTCCTGCTTCAGATTCTGTTTTGGTACACTGCTGTCGTCGGTCAACTCCCCAGAGTTAGGGAGAGTATAGCCCTGTTCGGAGGTGTGTTCATTAACAACCGAGGGATATACTTACCGTCGCCTGAGCCGACCTCAGGTCTGAAAATTTGGCTCGGTTTTCTTGGCGCGGGTTTACTCTTGGCAGCGGTTCTCTATGTTGTGCGGTGGCGGAAACTCCAACGGTTGGATCGTCCCGGTTTTCGTGCCAAGTGGGCACTACCTGCCTTCCTTATTGTGGCACTTTGTGGATGGTTTCTCACCCCAGGCAGGCCGTTCACGCTGGATTTACCGGTGTTACAAGGTTTCAACTTCAGAGGCGGGATGCGCTTTTCACCAGAGTTTTCTGCCCTTTTAATCGCGCTTTCTGTCTATACAGGGGCTTTTATTGCTGAAATCGTGAGAAGCGGTATACAATCCGTCGTTAAAGGGCAACGCGAAGCAGCGAGAGCCATCGGTTTGAAGGAATCGCAGACATTACGGTTAATCGTTCTACCCCAGTCTATCCCGATCATTGTGCCACCGCTGACAAGTCAGTACTTGAACCTCACGAAAAATTCAAGTTTGGCTGTTGCAATCGGTTTCCCCGACCTGGTGAGCGTCGGAAATACGATGATGACGCAGACAGGGCAATCAATTCCCGTTTTTGCGATGATTATGGCGAGTTATCTGGTGATGAGTTTGACGACATCAGCAGCCATGAATTGGTACAACCGTTGGATTAACCGCGTTGGGCGGTGATTGAACTATCAATCACTTATAACCCATGAGAAAGGCGCATCACACAGTGGAAGAACGAGAGTTTACGCAAGAAATGAAGCCCCCAGCCCATACAAAAAGTCCCGCGCGATGGCTTAAGGACAACTTATTTAACACGTGGTACAACGTGCTTTTGAGTTGCTTGGTGCTTGTCGTCCTTTTCTTTGTTTTTAAGGTGCTTTTGACATGGGCTTTCACAGAGGCAAAGTGGGGCGTTATTCCAGCGAACCTTCAGCTCTTTAGCGTCGGGTCTTATCCACGGGAACAGATATGGCGCGTATGGAGTGTGATTTATATTTTCTGCGTGCTTGTCGGTTTGAGTGCCGGAATCTGGGGTGCCTTAACGCTCCGATTTGCCCTTGTGCTTGGAGGTATTTGGTTTATTGGTGCGCTTTCCCCCTTTGAACTCTCAACGCGAGGATGGTTTTTAGGTGCCGTCGCCACAACAGCAGTTTCTCTTTTCCTTGGACGTGGGAGAACAAATTTACGCCCTTGGATTTTAGGGGCATGGCTGCTCTCCTTTCCCTTGATAATGATAGTGTTACGCGGGTTCGGGGAGAATGCTGTTCTCACAAGCAATTGGGGTGGACTTTTATTGACCCTGATTTTAGCGGTTGTCGGTATCGTCGTCTCTTTTCCGCTGGGTGTGTTTTTAGCACTCTGCCGTCAGAGCGATCTTCCTGCTATTCGATGGATTTCAACGGCTTATATTGAGGCTGTCCGCGGTGTGCCGTTGATAACAATCCTATTCATGGGGAATATCTTGGTACCGATCTTCATGCCGGGGCTTGATATTAACCAAGTTTTACGGATGATGCTCGGAATCACCTTCTTCTCTGCCGCTTACATGGCAGAGAACGTTCGTGGCGGACTCCAAGGGATTCCGCGCGGCCAACACGAGGCTGCACAAGCGGTAGGACTTAACTACGTGCAGACAATGCTGTTTATCGTCTTACCGCAAGCACTCCGGTCGGTCATTCCAGCGATTGTTGGACAATTCATCGCCTTGTTTAAGGACACATCCTTAGTTGCTATCATCGGGCTTATTGACCTCTTAGGGGTCGCCAGAAGTGTTATCGCCAATCCAGACTGGTTCGGACTGCAAGCCGAGGTCTACCTGTTCGCTGCAATTATCTATTTCATTTTCAGTTATTCGATGTCCTACGGCAGTCAGGAAATTGAAACCGCACTCGGAGTCGGGGAGCACTAAAACTTGTAAGTTCAGCCTGTGCAAAATTTGGAATACTTAGGAGGGGATGAAATAATATGGCAGAACACGAAAACGCGCCAAATGATCCTATTATTAGTTGTGAAGATGTACATAAATGGTTTGACGATTTCCACGTCCTCAAAGGGATTACGACCTCGTTTGAAAAAGGCGAAAGGGCAGTGATATGCGGTCCCTCTGGCTCCGGAAAGTCTACATTTATCCGAACGTTAAACCGTTTGGAGGAGCATCAGCGTGGCACAATTATCGTTGATGGTGTTGAACTCAGTGATGATCTCCGCAATATCAATCTTATCCGTCAGGAAGTCGGTATGGTGTTCCAACAGTTCAACCTGTTTCCGCACCTGACGAACCTACAGAATATCACCTTAGGTCCCATCCGAGTCAGGAAAATGACGAAAAGTGAAGCCGAAGAGATCGCTTTATCGCTTTTAGAACGGGTGGATATCGCAGATCAGGCATACAAGTATCCCTCAGAAATTTCAGGGGGTCAACAGCAGCGGGTCGCAATCGCAAGAGCACTGGCGATGGAACCCAAGATTATGCTCTTCGATGAACCGACAAGTGCCCTCGACCCAGAGATGATTACGGAGGTGTTGGATGTGATGCGTGAGCTTGCGCGCTCCGGTATGACGATGCTGGTTGTGACGCATGAAATGGGATTTGCACGTGAAGTCGCCGATCGGATCCTCTTCTTTGATGAGGGAGCGATTGTCGAGGACGCAGCACCCGCAGATTTCTTCGATAACCCACAACACGAACGCACGAAACTTTTCATCTCGCAGACACTGCAACATTAAGGATATATTGAAAAATAGGATACTTCCGCGGCATATGCGTTTAATAAATCGCTTGTAGAAGTGTAATCGGAATCGTTTCGGAAATCGAAGGTGTATATGATGAAAGCAAAAGCAGTTCACTAACTGGAGGACATTGGAGAATCTCCAGCACAATCTCTTGCAGATCCTCGGGTAACTCGGCTAAGCCCGTGAGAGGAAAGCTCCGAGGTCCCATATCGGTCTTCTGAGCGAGTAGAGAGTATTCCAGAAAGGTCAACCCAACAGCCCTGCGTTCTTGTTTATTGAGCCACAGTAGAATGTGAGGAGTCAGTTCAATGCCTGTTGCTTGTTCACCGGGGGCAAACGAAACGTAGAATGTGTCACTTACTTCATCGTAGTTAAAAACTGGTTGCGTCATAATTGCATTTTTACCTAATCCTTACCGGTCATGCGTTTTCCAACGTATACCAACTACAGCCATGTATTTTCTCTTTTGCGTGCCTGAGTGTTAGTTTTATTATATCATACAAACTAGATGAAAGCAAAATATGATTTTTCAGAGGGTGAACGCGGCAGATTCTACAATTCAAAAGCCGTTTTTAATATCCCCAATTCTCACGAAAAAGATGTAGGACAAAAGATGCGGTTGGATAACAAAATAGCCATTGTCACAGGAGCTGGACGCGGTATCGGCAGAGCAGTCGCGCTTCGGTTTGCCGAAGAGGGGGCGAAAGTCGTCGTTGACGACGTAAACGATCCCCTCGGCACAGCAACGGTCGCTACTATAACCGATGCGGGCGGTAAAGCACTGTTTGTCAACGCTGATGTCTCTGATACTGCGGATGCCCAAGGACTCATTACTGAAACCGTTGACACTTACGGCACTGTTGATATTTTGGTGAACAACGCCATCTGCTCCACAGCTGATGTGCTGAACAACAACTGGGAGGCAAACTTGGCGGTTGCCCTCCAAGGCACCAGCCACTGTTCTAACGCCGTTATCCCTATAATGCAAGAGGCTGGAGGCGGTAGCATCGTCAATATTGCTTCTGTCAATGGACTCATTGGGTTACAGGCGATCCATGCGTATTCTGCTGCGAAAGGTGGCGTTATCGCTTTGACCCGCTCAATGGCAGTCGCACACGGTAAAGACAACATCCGTATCAACTGTATCTGTCCCGGGACGATTCAAACCGAAGTCTGGGAGCCGATGCTTGAACGTAACCCACAAATCTTGGACGAAATCACGCCGTGGTATCCGTTGGGGCGGATTGGGCAACCTATTGACATCGCGAATGCCGCACTCTTTCTCGGTTCCGATGAAGCCAGTTTTGCAACGGGAGCAGTTTTCGTCATTGATGGTGGGTTGACCGCAGGCAATCACCAATTTCCAATCTGATAGGTTAATAGCGGGAGACACCCAATTCAGACACAGGACGATTGACACACGGAGGGACCAAATGGTAACACAAGAACAGGTCGATTTTTTTCAGGAAAACGGCTATCTCAAATTTGGGAGAGTTTTAGATAGCGATGGCGTTGAAGCCATGCGCGCGGGTTTAGATGCAGTCATTGAATTAGAACTTAGCGAAGGCGACGATTCCTCGCCGGAGTTCAAATATGGACACGACCGACGCGAAAACCGACTCAATCGGGGGAGCGGACACCCGCGTGCGATTCATCAGTACGTTAACATGTGGAAGCGGGAGCAGAATTATGAAGCAGCCATTCATCACCCGCTCATCGCTGGGACAGCACGCGCCCTACTGGATACACCTGAGGTCCGTCTCTGGCACGATCAGGTGATTTCCAAACCCCCAGAGGATAATGGTCATTTCGCATTCCATCACGATTTTTTCTTTTGGCCCCTCAGTCCACCGAATATTGTGAGCTGCTGGCTCGCTTTGGACGATGCAACGGTGGATAGCGGGTGCATGCACGTTATGCCGAAAAGCCATAAAGATGAACGGTTCTCGGTTGCAGCAAGAGCAGCATTCAATGCGGAATCAGCAAAAGCGAGCGAAGAAGGGCACGAACCACCCCCAAACCCGTGGACAGAGAGAGGGAAGCTGGACATCAGTCACGGCATGCCGGTGGAACTGAAAGCAGGCGAGTGTATGTTTCATCACTGCCTAAACTGGCACGGTACACCGCCAAATGTTACCGACCATCAACGTCGCGCATTTGTCATGATTTTCATGGCGCAAGACGTCTACTATAACAACGCGCAATCGCCGAACCACGTCCTCGTTCCAACAATCGAGGTCGCGGATGGTGAACCGCTCGTCGGTGACGGATTCCCGGTAGCGTAACCTGCATGGCATCGGGGTTCCAACCCCTCCTACAGCGGAGATGCCGAGGTGAGGTTTAATGACATGAAAGATTCAGCTTTTATTACAAGAGTTGTCCTAAAAAACTATAAGAGTATCGCCGCGTGTGATGTAAGATTACAGCCCTTGACATTCCTCGTAGGGCGCAACGGTGCGGGTAAGAGCAATTTTCTGGATGCGCTGCGATTCGTTGCCGATGCGTTGAACCATTCACTTGATCACGCCGTCCGCGCTCGTGGAGGTATCAACGATGTATGTAAACGAACTGATAGGTCTATAAACGATGTGTATAAACGAGCTGACAGGTCTATAAATGAGCCAGACCATTTCAGCATTCGTCTTGAATTCGCTTTACCTGATGGTTCTACGGGATACTATGCCTTCCAAATTACGATAGGCGGCGTAATAAGAAGGTATGTGGTACAGACGGAAGAGTGTAAATTTCATAATGAGAATCTCAATACTCCTGATATTTACTTCAATGTAGTTAAAGGCAATGTAACGGACACAAGCGCAAAAGTCGCACCAGCAGCCGCACGGGATCGTCTTTACTTAGTAAATGCCTCAGGTTTACCGGAATTTCGTCCTGTTTACGAATCTCAATCCGGATAGAATCCGAGATCTTCAAGACCCGGATCCTGGAGATGTGCTTCTTCGTGATGGGAGTAACCTTACAAGTGTCTTCAGCCAACTCTCACCTGTGGTACGGGAAAATATTGAGGAATACCTGGCAGTGGTAGTCCCTGGCGTGCCACGTGTACATGTCAGGAAGTTTGGACCGAAGGAAACATTAAGGTTCAGGCAGTACGTTCTTCAGAACGAGCACTCATGTCAATTTCTCGCAAATAACATGTCTGATGGGACCCTCCGCGTGTTAGGGATTCTCGTAGCACTATTCCAAGGAGATGGCGACACTCAAAAACGTGTGCCGCTCGTAGGAATTGAGGAGCCAGAGATAGCACTTCATCCAGGGGCGGTAGGGGCATTGCTTGATGCCCTTCGGGATGCTGCTCACAGAACGCAGGTTATCATCACCACTCACAGTCCAGATCTGCTTGAGGACAAGCATCTGGATGTAGACTCAATTCTTGCAGTTGAAGCAGATGATGGCAATACAGTGATCGCCCCAGTGGACGAGGTGGGAAGATCTGTATTGAGCGATCGGTTGTTTACAGTAGGTGAACTTCTACGTGTTGATCAATTGCGGCCAGATCCAAATCAGACACCTTTGGCTAACCGTGAGAAAGTTAAGCAGCTTGATCTTTTTGATTCCAATAAAAAAGATACTAACCAAAAAAACAGGACGCGTAAATGACGGTCAAAATTGGATGTATTGTTGAAGGGCACGGCGAAGTAGAAGCTGTCCCAATTTTGATTCGACGCGTGGCAGCATGCCATTATCCTGAATTGACGACTGTCATTCCAACTTCGATTCGTATTCTGAGAAATAAGGTCTTTACAGTAGGTGAACTTGAGCGTGCAGTCGGATTAGCAGTTCAGAATATCAAGCAACAAGGTGCTATATTTATCATCCTTGACAGTGACGATGACTGTCCTGCTCAATTAGGTCCGTCACTATTGCATCGAATTTCACGAATTTTTCGTAATATGCCTATTGCTGTTGTTCTTGCCAGATATGAATTTGAGGCATGGTTTCTTGCGGCAGCCGCATCACTCCGTGGCAAAAGGGGTCTAAGAAGGGACATTGATCCTCCAAACGATCCGGAGGCGATTCGTGGGGCAAAAGAATGGTTGCGTGATCGAATGCAAAGCGGTAAAACGTACCGTTCTAAACGCGACCAACCTGCACTTGCAGCACTTTTTGATATAGAACAAGCGCGGCAAGCGGCCTCGTTCGATAAATGCTATCGCGACATCGTTCGCATCCTTGAAGAATCGCAAAAAGCGAGCGACCCCATCAGTAAACAAGCATAAGGGAGAAAATATAGCCTATTACACCAACTTCACAACTTCACCCATGGAATGGAGGTATAATATGGAACAAAAACCGAATGTCATCTTTATTTTAACTGACGACCAAGGACCGTGGGCAGCGGGCTGTTGCGGTAATGATGAAGTCCGAACCCCCTATCTTGACCAGTTAGCCTCAGAGGGGACCCGCTTCCCCAATTTCTTCTGTACAAGTCCGGTTTGTTCACCGGCGCGTGCAAGTCTCATGACCGGTCGAATCCCTTCAGCACACGGCGTACACGACTGGATCCGAGACGGAAATATGCCGCCAGACCCCGCTCAATATCTCGACGGATTGACCTGTTATACCGATGTTTTAGCCGACTATAACTACACCGTCGGACTGAGCGGTAAATGGCACCTTGGCGATAGTTTAACGCCACAACACGGGTTCAGCCACTGGTTCACTTTGCTGACAGGCGGAAGCCAGTATAACGATGCGGATATGATCCGAGCCACCGCCTCTTCAGAGGGACAGGTTGAAAAGCAACCCGGCTATCTTACCGATGTCATCACCGATGATGCGTTGGACTTTATCTCAGCGAATCAGGAGGGCCCCTTCTACCTCAGCGTTAACTACAACGCACCGCATACACCATTTACAGGACACCCTCAAGATATTGTTGACTCCTATGACGATTGTCCCTTCAAGACGTGTCCACAAGAGGCATTGCACCCGTGGGCGGTGCAAGGGGCGGCTGTGCACATGGGCAATCGTGAGTCGTTGAAAGGCTATTTCGCGGCGATTACCGCGCTGGATTTGAACGTCGGACGAATTTTAGAGAGGCTTGCACAGTTAGGGATCCGCGAGGATACGCTCATTGTCTTCAGTAGTGACAACGGCTATTCGTGTGGACATCACGGGTTTTGGCATAAAGGGAACGGAACGTTCCCGCTGAATATGTATGAAAACTCCGTCAAAGTCCCCTTCATTGTCAGCCAACCCGGGAGTATTCCAGAAGGTCGGGTCAGCGAGGCGATGGTGAGCCAATACGACTTCATGCCGACACTCCTCGATTATCTTGGCTTACCCGATCCGAATGACGATATGTCTCCCGGCAGAAGTTTTGTCCCGGCGCTTTCTGGTGAGACAAACGATGCGAAAGACGAGATCGTCATCTACGATGAATACGGTCCCGTCCGCATGATCCGAACCCAGGAGTGGAAGTATGTCCATAGGTATCCTTATGGCCCACATGAACTGTACGACTTGGTAAACGACCGGGGTGAACGGAAAAACCTGGTAGACGACAAATCTCAGAATGCCCGCATAACTGACATGAAACAACAGATGGGAGCGTGGTTTCAACGGTACGTCTTACCGGAGTTAGATGGCGCGAGATGTTCCGTTACCGGTGGTGGACAAGCCGCAAAGATTGAGGCGGGACAATGTAGTGAAGGTGCCTTCCATCCGAGATATGCTCCACCTCGACAGAATGTGTAGGAGGCAGTTTGTTGAGTGAATGGAAAACGGCAAATGCGTGTTCTCTAACAAATCAATGGAATTGAAAGCCATACAGGATTCTCAAACGCAGTCACAACTTGATCGGAAACCTGATCGTAATGAAATTATGTCTCCTTGAATGGCATAATTTGTCTTTGCTTTACATTTGGAGAGCAGTCCAGGAGGCCATAAATTAAAAATGGCGAAAGCCTTTGCCCCCGGCAACATTTCGTGTGTTTTCAAGGTTATTCCGCACACCGATGCAACCCGTATGCACTCGCTCGGCATGGGGTTCACCGTTACAGAAGGTGTAGATGTCACCGTTTCTGAGCACCGTGAAACGAGTGTGATGTTTAACGGGCAAAGCATCGATTTTCCGACCGTCCGTGCTGTTGCTGATCGGCTAACCCAAGACGCAGGCGCGGTAGGTGTGAGAGTAGACCTTATGTCTCCATTGCCCCTCGGTTGCGGTTTTGGTCTTAGCGGTGCCGCTTCGCTCGCAACGGCATACGCGCTCAATGAATTGCTCCATCTGGGTAAAGATACGGAGACGCTCGCAATGATAGCGCACGTTGCAGAGGTTGAAAATCGAACTGGATTGGGTGATGTCTGTTCACAATACCATGGGGGTTGCCTCGTGAAGTTAAGGGAAGGCGCGCCGTTGGTTGCTGATAGGTTACCGATAACAGAACAGCCTATCTATTACCGCTACTTCGGACCGATTCAGACCAGCGAGGTGCTCGGGAACAGTGAACAGACGATCCGTATCAATCACGCCGCCGATGCTGCGTTAAGCGTTTTACAGACGCTTACCAGTGCTGAGCCTAATACCGAACTCTTTAACGCCTGTTTTAGGGTATCAAAGCGGTTTTCGGTCGAGAGCGGCTTGCTCAGTGATGCCCGCGTCATAGAGACAATCAAACAGATTGAAGCGGAGGGCGGTGTCGCTTCGATGATTATGTTGGGAAACGGTGTTTTCAGCACGCATCCATTTCAGGACGCAGTGGAAACGAAGCTTGTTCATAATCCAGCACGTCTCATATAACTGAATATCAGTCAGCAATCAGCCTTCAGTTCTCCATCAGCAAAGAAAGTTTGCAAGTGTATCTAAAGTTGCGAAGTGTGCTAAAGTTGTTGACCACTTTACACATTTTAGCTCACTTTAGGAACTTGAAACTTTGTGTTAGAATTTACCAATTCCCATGGTTAAAAAAATGAAATTTGTCCTTATCCTTTCATTTTTTGCAGTATCTATTGTTGCTCATGCAGTAGAGATTGAGGACGTGACATTCGGATTCGGCGATGGTTACAGAGTAGGCACATGGGCACCCTTAACTGTAACTGTTCGAAATCATGATGAAGGCACTGTGTTTAGTGGTGAGTTGGTTGTGGAGGTTCGGAACTTTTCTTCGGACATCCCGGTAGAGCGTTACGCTACGTCACTTCACCTTATCGGGCCCGAGCGACAACAGAAAGATTTCTATGTTTACTGCCCGAAAAAGGCTAC
Organism: Candidatus Poribacteria bacterium; assembly: GCA_021295715.1. NCBI lineage: Bacteria > Candidatus Poribacteria > Candidatus Poribacteria bacterium. The sequence continues at coordinate 36,835 of JAGWBV010000042.1, forward strand.
GCAGCTTGTCATCCGACTTGCCCCCGAAACACCTTCAGAGACTGTAGGGTTAGACAGTGCAGCGTCCGGTCTGATGGAAAATATACTGCTGCCGACACCCATTGCACGCAAAGATTACTTCGTGCTCGTATTGGCTCCGAGCGGCGACACGTTAAAACGGTTTATTGATAAGAAAGAGTTAGAGATTTCCGATGGCGCACAGGTGCATGTCAAGTACCTTCCGAATTCGAGGGCCTTGCCGCGCGACTGGATAGGCTACAATGCTGTTGATGTACTCGTTGTTCGTGAGATTCGCTTAACTGACCGGCGTATCCTGAAAGCACAACAGACAGCAATCCTTGATTGGATACAGCGTGGTGGGACGCTTATTGTTTCCGGCGGTAGTAGTTTTAACTACTTACAGGGCAGTTTTATAGAACCCTTTCTCCCTGTCGAATTGAAGGGCGTAAAAAAAGTGAATACGCTCCCAGTTGCCGTGCTGCAACAACTTAACAGAATCGCAGTCAACGGTCAGCAAGAGGGCGTAACTTCACCAGAAGACTTCTTAACTGAAAGCCGACAGCCGATGGTTGAAAGCCAATTTGAGTGTATCCAGTTTGCTCCGAAAGCAGGATGTGAGGTGTTGATTGGGACGGCGGAGCAGATTTATGTCGCAAAACGGAAATTTGGAGATGGACAGATTCTCTGTTTTGCCTTTGATTACAACGCAACTCTCTTTGGCATCCACCAAAAAAACAGCTTAGGTGGGGTTTCCAATTCTGATGACTCTCTCGCTGAAATGTTCTGGCACGGGTTACTAAGGAGGCACGGTAAATCTCCGCGTCACCTCGCAGACCAATACGCGCTTGCACTCCAACATGAGGAGGAAATTCACAAGCACTTTCTATCTGAGATGCCTACTCGGGTGCCGCTCATTAAACTGTTGGCGATACTTTTACCTATATATCTGCTGGGTTTTGGTGGGTTCTTGTTGTATTTCGGGAGGTCGGGGCAAAAATCACGTGCCTATTGGATAGGCGGATGTCTCTTTGTTCTACTTTCGGTCATTACAGTTGCATCAGCGCAAACAGTCTGGTTTCCGAACACCGTCACAGCGGATAGATTTTCAATTTTATCGGTTTATCCTGAACAGCAGCGCGCACACTTATTGAGTTACGTTTCCCTCAGAGCCGCATCGCGCGCCGAAACATCTATTGACTTCGCACAAGGGACGTTCGTTCGCCATCAGGAGGTTGAGGCGTCAAGGGGGGAACGCCTTCAAAAAATTGGGACATTGATTCAGGATTCACACGTTCAACTGCGGGACTTATCAGTGGATCCGTGGCATCCAACGACGTATGTGGCAGAAGAATTTTTGGCGTTGGATACCCAGCAACTTCCGCACACCCTCGAAAACACGTGGCGCGTTGCAGGAAAAGAGATGGTTTACTTAGGAAACGTCGTGTTAAGGGGTGAATCGGGGTTGGAAACCGATCCTACGTTTGATCCTTCAATGGCACGACTTCGGTTGCGAGTGACACCGAAAATGCCGCCTGATGAGGAATTGGACGGTGCCCGAAAGACATTTGCGCAAATCCTACAGCGAGATTATGTATTGCGGTATCTGGAGGCAGAAGCAAATTTGAATCCCTCACCCTACTTCATGGGGTGGATTTCTCAGGATTTTACTGGCATTATAGCAGATCAGAATATTAACACAAATCATGAAACTTTATTGATTTTTCGTCCCGGTGATTTTTAATTTATGGGCCCCTGAACGGAAAGGAAACCCTTCATCCATCAAACCCACCTGACCGAACTGCAAGGTATAATTAAAAACCGCAAGGTAAAGTAAAAAAATGGATGTGCTATCGCTCGGTATTTATGTCGTTGATGTGTTGGGACGACCAATAGATCAGTTTCCTGAAAAGGGGAAATTAGCCCTCTTTGATGAACTCGAAATCCATACAGGAGGCTGTGCTAACAACACGGCTATTGCACTCACACGCTTAGGTATCTCTGCAGGCGCGATGGGTAAAATTGGCACTGATGCTTTTGGCGACTTGATTCTGCAAAAGCTCATAGATAACGGTGTTGATACAGCGGGCATGCAACAGGATCCGGGTTCCAGTACTTCCTTTACGTTCGTAGCGATCGCCTCCGATGGAGAGAGGACTTTCTACCATTACATCGGTGCGAACGGCGAACTCTGTGAGGCAGACCTTGATTGGGAAGTCATCAAAAGTGCCAAAATTTTGCACATCGCTGGTGCGCTTGTCATGCCACGTTTTGATGGGGCACCGATGGCGAACGTCCTTCAAAAAGCAAAAATTTTAGGAATAACCACCTCACTCGATACAGCCTATGATGCCACAGGAAAATGGATGGAGACACTCGAACCCTGCCTGCCTTACGTAGACATGTTTATGCCAAGCATCGTCGAAGCGCAACATCTCACGGGTATATCTGAGGCTCGCGAAATCGCCCAATTTTTACGGCGTAACTACGGTATCCACACGATTGCTATCAAGATGGGTGAAGACGGCAGTTACGTCTCCACGTCAGAAATGGAGCATTTTGCACCAGCGTATCCTGTGACCGCTGTTGATGCAACAGGGGCAGGGGACGCTTACGTCGCCGGTTTCCTCGCAGGGACTCTCATGGGCTGGGACCTAAAAGCAACGGCGGAATTGGCTTCCGCTACCGGTGCAGCCTGTGTCACCGCCATTGGTACAACTGCCGGTATCCAGAATCTTGAAGAAACCTTAAAAATTAGCCGTCAGCGGTCAGATTTTTAATTTTACCTTGCGGTTCGGTCAGGTGGGTTTCAAGTTTGACGTGCCTTTCCGTATATACGCCCTCCAAATGTAAAGCAAAGACAAATTATGCCATTCAAGGAGACATAATTTCATTACGAGTTATGGGTTTTGGTTTACCTAAAACAGTAGCCTGCAACAACGGCGCAGGCGGATTCGAGGAAGACACTCTAAAGAGAGAACCCACGCTGTTTCTCCGCAAGGTAAAATTAAAAATGGAAAATTCAAAAATTGTTCAAACGGAAAATCTTTCCAAATGGTATGGTGAGGTGATGGGGGTAAACGATGTAACCCTCACAATTCATCCAGGAATAACTGGGTTGCTGGGTCCGAATGGCGCGGGAAAAACGAGTTTAATTAAGCTCATGACAGGGCAACTCAAACCCAACCAGGGCGAGGTCAGCGTGCTGAACCAGCCAGTATGGAATAATCCGGAACTCACGAGACGGGTCGGCTACTGCCCAGATATAGAGTTGGCGTATCAATTCATGACTGGCTTTGAGTTTATCACGTTTTTCGCCACGCTGAGCGGATATGATAAATCAGAGGTTGAATCTCGGAGTCTACACGTTCTTGAAACAGTGGATATGCTACCCGCAAAGGAGCGTCCTATCGCCTCCTATAGTAAGGGAATGCGACAGCGTATCAAACTCGCGCAAGCGTTAGTCCATGAACCGGAACTCCTCTTCCTTGACGAACCTCTCACGGGCTTAGATCCCAATGGAAGACGACATGTTATTATGCTTCTGCAGGAACTTGCTGCGCAGGAAATTAGCATCATCGTTTCAAGTCATATTCTCTATGAAATTGAGGCGTTAACAGAGACGATACTGCTCATCCATCAAGGGCGTATTCTCGCAGAAGGCACCATCTCCGATATTCGCGAACTCATTGATGAACACCCACACAAAGTCTACTTGAGCACAGATGAACCTCGTCGTTTGGCGCAGGTCTGTCTCCCTTTTGAGGATATTCTGAGTGTTACTTTTGTCGATAGCGATAATATTCCGAATGTAGGGGTAGGTCTTGTGCCTACCGAAGAAAAAGAATCAGGTGATATTATTATAGAAACTGACAAACCCGATGCCTTCTACGCTCGGCTCCCTGAACTGATCATCGAAAACGAATTGAGTGTCTCTCAGCTCTACTCACCTGATGATAATCTTTCCTCTGTGTTTAAATATCTTGTTGGGTAACCTGTGCGAGAAATCTGCGCAATCTGATAAATCCGCAATTCAGACAGTTTCCCACCGATTCCTGCACGCCTACCTAATCGGTAGGTGCGGTTTCCTAACCGCACCGATGCTCCTCTACAGAAGAAGGGCTGTCGCGGTTTATGCTACAAAAGAGCAGCATGCGTAGAACCTACGTTATATGAAGATTCAAGGTAGTTCTCTATCGCAATCAGACTTCCGTAGGTTGTCCCAATTTCACGAACTGTCCAATATCCGGTCCACTGTCTGCTAACGCTGCGAAACTCCCGTCACAGATAGTATGTCGAATCCCGCGCATTAAACTAACATAAAAATGCAAGTTGTGTAAGGTGTGCAATTGTGAACCGAGAATCTCATTTTCAACGTGTAGGTGTCGGAGATATGCACGTGTGAAGTTCTGGCAGGTGTAACAGGTACACGCCGTATCCAGTGGACTGAAATCGTTCTTATATTTCGTATTGCGGATACGGATGATACCTGCTGTCGTGAACAGAGAACCATTACGCGCGTTTCGGGTCGGCATCACACAATCGAACATGTCAACCCCGCAACGCACCCCGTAGACTAAGTCTTCAGGTGTCCCGACTCCCATTAAATAGCGCGGTTTCTCCTCCGGCAGGAGCGGCGCGACGTATGCGAGTGTCTCATACATCAAATCCTTCTCCTCACCCACGCTTAAGCCACCGATTGCGTATCCCGGAAAACCGATCGATACAGTCCCATCGACACTTGCCTGACGCAGATCACGTTCCATGCCACCTTGCACGATTCCAAAGAGCAACTGGTCCGGATTCTGATGTGCCTTTCGACACCGCTCTGCCCACCGCAGGGTCATCTCCATTGAGTTCTTGAGATATGCGTAATCGTTCGGTAGCGCGGGGCACTCGTCGAACGCCATAATGATGTCCGCACCGAGAGCGTTTTGAATCTCGATCGAACGTTCCGGGCTGATAAAGTGTTCAGTTCCATCTATTGTGGAACGAAACGCCACCCCTTCTTCTGTAATCTTGCGTAAGGGACCGAGGCTAAAGACTTGGAATCCACCGCTATCCGTAAGGATGGGTCTCTGCCATCCCATAAACGTGTGTAAACCACCCGCTTCGTGGACAATTTCGTGTCCGGGACGTAGATAGAGGTGGTAGGTATTTGCAAGAATAATTTCCGCCTGAATTTGCTCGGACAGTGTTTGCGGTGCGCAGGCTTTCACCGTCCCGCGTGTCCCAACGGGCATAAATATCGGTGTGTTCACAACACCGTGCGCTGTTTGGATCTTTCCAACTCGGGCTGAAGTTGCTTCGTCTTGATGAACAAGTGTATAAGGCGATTCTGTCATCTTGGGGGGTATTTCAGAGGAATAGCAGGCGGCAGGCACGGAATAGCGGTCAGCCATCAGCAAAAAGGTGTTCTTAAACGAGAACCTCTTTACTGATGGCTGAAAGGGTTTCGTAGAAACCCGGCCTGACTGCTGACCGCCGGTAACTAATGAATAATCTTTACCTTGACAGGGGGACTATCCTGTTCAAATGGTTTATTGTTAATCATCACAGAGCCGCGGAACTTAAACTCGTACGTCTCCGGCGTTAAAGACCTGAGAGCCGTGAGTGGGACTTTTACCTCCGTCTCGTTCGCGGGAATGGTAACCGCTTCCGTAGTGAAGCCTTCTGGGACATCCATAGGTGTCAACGTAATTTCATCTGTGAAGCCGCCTTGCCGGACGATCGTTAACGTCAATATCGCTTCCTTTGTTTGTGAGTCTTGGTTTTTTACTGTTTCGGTATCTGCTGCTGGATTGGTTTCGGCAAGTGCCACGGCCTCGACTTCAGATCCTGCTGTTGCATCGCTTTTTGCGGTGGTTTCCGTTGCCGGGAAGACAATGCTAAAGCGCAAAGGCTCTACCGTTACAATAAAGGGGGCCTCGACGATAGTCAAAGGGATAGCAGGTGTCGATTGTTTCACCGTCTCACCGTTGACAGTTGCCGTTCCAGTAACTGAAATATAACTTGTACCGGGTGTCGGCAGAACAGAAAATTCCTCTCTCCGTTCAAAGGTCCCAGCTTTAACCGAAACCTTCGCTTCTGTTTCGCCTTCTGCAATAGTGACAGGTTTTTCGGAAACAGGATCAGGAAGCGCCGAAACGCGATTTGGAAGTCCTGATACCGACAGAGTGATAGGACCGACGAAGTCATCGCGCCGATCCGCCGTCACGTGGAGGTCAACCGTTTTGTTGTGAATAGCACTTAAGCCGATCTCCGCAACGGTCAGTGTAAATTCTGGAGCGTCCATCACAGTGAGCAGGATTGGAGAAGGATCGGCAACGCGTTCTATTTGTCGACCATCGACGGCACAAACCCCAACGATGGAGAGCGGCATGAGTCCGAGTGGGGCATCCGGCGGAGCCGTTATCGTGAGCATCGCTCGGTTTTGGTCTGCGCCAACAATAGTTGGGCTCACATTAAACGTTTTCGGAATGTCTGGACAGAGCAGACGAATTGGACCATCGAATAGGTCAAGACGCGTAACATCAACCTGCAATGTAACGCTGCCGCCTCTGCTGACGCGCGGGTTATCCATAGCGATCGGACGATTCCGGATGTCAAGTGCCACTACATTGAGTTGGCAGTCTGGTTCCAACGGACGGATGTTTAATCGGTATGGATAGGTCTCACCGCCTTGGTTGTTCAGGTCTCGAATGGCGATAGAATACTTTCCGGCTTCTTCAAAATTCCAGTCAATACGAGCATCAGCACCGCTGACAGCATCGTCGTTCACCATCAAGACCTGTTCCGCTGGCGAGGTTTCCCAACCTCGCTCGCTATTTGCCATTTCTTCTGACGCTTCCATCGGTTTTCCCGGTCCGTAGAGCGTAAGCAAGGCATCGAGGTTTGATGACAGTTTAAGTGCCTCTACCTCAAAAACGAGAAGTTGTGGTTCTTCAATCTCAAACGAAAACCAGTCGATGTCACCGGGTTTGTCAATTTTCCCATTGAGCGTTATCGGTGTCGTTACAGCGTTTGCATTTCCGGTTGTGTTATTCGGTTCGGTCTCCACCATTTCCGTCCAATTGCCGATAGCAAACGGATGCGGATTGGTAGCCAATCCAGACGGAGTCTGGACCCGTAGAGATTGCTCGCCTGCCGGTGTTTCAGCACCTATTGAAATCTGTATGGATTCTACCGTCTCAAGGTTCGCACCACTGACAGTAACTGTGTTTTCGGTGCCGCGTTGTCCACCAAGGGGAAAGATCGTCTCAAGATACGGTAGTTCGCCGATACTCAAGCGATAAGCGTACCCATCTCCGCCTTTGTAACGAATATCGCGAATGTGGAGCGTGTATTTTCCAGTTTCAAGTGCCGTGTAATCCAAAACAGAGTCAAAGGCATTGCCAAGACCACTGTTGGCGACCTCAGTCCCGTTAGCATCGCGGAGGACGAGATAGGAATCCAGCAACGAGTCTATTTGCTGTGCTGCCACCTCACAGATAAGCCGCGCATCCTTTTTCAGTTGAAAGGTGAAACTGTCTTCATCGTCGATTGAAGCGATTGTGCCGTTCACGGTAACCGGCAACGCAAGCCAGTCGGCTTCCATTGTAGGTGGGGTTTCCGACTCTAATTCTGCTGTCTCTTCTTCAATGATTTCTCGCAGATTTCCAACGACGAAGCTCCCTGCATTGGAAACACCATACGGGGTGACAGCGCGTATCTCTTGGATACCTAACGGTGCATCGGAGGCAATCGTTAACAATGCGACCAACTGCGCATCGCTCGGAATACTTCCAGAAACGCCAACACCGTTGAAAACGACAGCGGCTTGCCCCGTTTTTTCCTTAACTTCCGCGGTGATACCCTTCCCACTGAACCACACCGCTGTTGCTGTGCCGAGATTTGTGCCTGTGAGTGTGACTTCTACGCTGCGTCCCTGTTGACCGCCTTGTGGAAAAACAGCTGTCAAGGTGGGTTGAACCTGCGCGTGTACGAAACCAATCGTTAGGAGAAAGATCGCTATGACGAGAAAGGACTGTTTTATTAACAGATCAGGTCCCTGTCTTCTATGTTTCCGAAATAGCGTATTCGGCATTTTTAGTTACCTCATTAGTGGTTGTTAGTTATCGGGTTGCCTCGCAGTGAGAGTTGTCGGGTACAAGAGGTGTTGGACATATCGTAAGCCTCTTTTAATAGTTATCAGTCTTTTGAGGGACTCAAAAAGGTATCTCTGTCATTCTCTCTTCTATAGAGATTTTGAGGCTGAAAGCGTTGCGGCTACCTTTCGCACTGTACGGACTCCCGGTAACGCACAAGCGAAACAACTTGCCTTCGTCAAAAGGGTAGGTGATCTTCCCCGTTTCTTCGGGACCGATATACCATTCCATGGCGAGAGCTTCGAGAGCTTCCAAATAAACCTCGCCTTCTTGACGCTCCCAAACAGAAGTAGGTACGCCTTCAGGTGCTTTTTCTGTTGGGAGGTCTTTGTCACCATCAAACAGGTAGAAAGTTCCTGCTGCCTTACCTCTACCAACTCCGATATCCAGCGTAAGCGTGCCGCCGTTTTCAAACGCAGTGGTATCAATCTCTACGACGGTGTAGTCTTGATGGGGGATCATAGGTGTCTGAAAAGTGTCCAATATCTCCACTGAGGGACACTCACGGGGCAATACGATTTTACCCAACCCAGGGCGTTTTCCTGATAAGGCTTCCGATAAAAATAGACGGTACCCCTCCGCTTCGGAGAGTCCTCTATCCCTGCTATCTCCGCGGAGCCGATTGGCATCTTGTCTACCCATCAGTTTCAGTTCAGGCGAGATAACCAGAGAATCTATTGGCGAGTGTATCTCCCACCCACTTATAATAGTTTGTGCCAACGGGTGTGTTGTATCAACCGCTTTGAAACCGTCCTGGATCCTCTGGGCAAGGTAGGCGCGCTTGTTTGGTGTGCGTCCGAAGGCGACATTGGACACCCATGTATTGATAAAATGTTCGTTCAAGAATTGGATGTTTTGTTCGTCGGAGAGAGCACCTGACCTCAGGGCTTTACCACTCCCTCAGCAAACCTCGTCTGCCAAGGGGCCATCTATAGAAATAACGTGGATCGGTTTCTGCTGTGCTTGTGCCAATTCCAACGCCGCCTCCATCGAGACCCAATCGATGTGCTCCGATTTGTAAAACTGGCAGTTTAGCGCACGCTCGGCTTCCGCCTGTGTAATAGCGATAGAATCGCTCATTTCGCTGTCCAAACGGGTTATGGTGTCTTGCAGAATGTCTTCGGCACCAGCACGCAGTTCCATTTGCGCGCAAAAACCAGTATCCGCAATCCAGTTCGAGTCATCCCAACTCCTTTCGTCTTCCCAGCTGACCTGAAAGTTCACAGGACCTTCTGGAACGCGCATCTGAAAGAACGAGACACTCTCTTTTGAACGGTTGATAATGAGGTGTCCCGTAAACTGTGAAGGCGTGAACCAGCCATCGCCTAACTGAAATTCTGCATGAACGCGAAACACAATATCTGCGAATTTATCGGTGTAGGCACGTAAGCATGCCCACAACCCGGGATTCCCGTAACCGCGCATGTCCAAATATGGGGTCGAGTGAAGTTGTCGGAGCAGTTCAAGAGCACCCGCTTCTTTAATCTGCCATGGATTTCCAACCGACACCCCTTCGTCTGGAAGGAACGCGCGGAAAACGGATGCCGAATACGCCTTTTCTGGCGCAGCGACGCGGAGTTTCGCCAACTCGTCCCACTCATATTCCACGTGGTAGTTGGATTGAGTGTATTCAATCGGGGCGATGAAGCCTTTGATGGAAACTTTGGCATCACCATCAATATTAAGCGTAATTTTGTCGGGGGTTAGGTTCATAGTTGTAGAAGGGTTGTTGGAAGAATAACAGCCAGCAAACAGCGGTCAGCAATCAGCAAAAAGAGGTAAATTTACCTGTAACCTCTTTACTGAAAGCCGACAGCTGAAAGCCGATAGCCAATGCACTGATAACCAATTTAGAATATTCCAGCAATCGGTTCGCCTTTCACCAATTCACGTGGCTGATCCAAATGGTTGTACACGATGGTGTGTGGAGCGATACCGAGTGTATGGTAGACCGTGGCAAGGATATCTCGCGGATGCACTGGGTTCTCAAGCGGTGTTGAACCTGTTGCATCGGACTTCCCGTAGACCTGTCCACCTTTAACGCCAGCACCTGCAATCAGACCTGTGTAACAATAGGGCCAGTGATCGCGTCCATCAGGCGCGTTGCTGTTACCGGAGGTGCTAATACCCATCCGCGGCGAGCGTCCGAATTCACCGATCGCCAAGACGAGCGTGTCTTCCAACATACCGCGCTGATCCAAGTCTTCCAACAGTGAGGAGACGGCACTGTCTAACTTCGGACAGTGAAGGTTTTTCAACGGACCAAAGTTCGTTGCGTGCGTATCCCATGCTGTGGTGTTCGGATCACCGTTAGCAACAGAGGGCCAGTTCACCTGCACGAAACGGGTGCCTGCTTCCACCAAACGGCGGGCGAGGAGTGCACTCTGTCCGAACGTGTGTCTACCGTACTTATCTCGCATCTCATCCGGTTCTTGGGACAAATCAAAGGCATTGCGTGCCCGCTGCGACAAGATCAGATTATACGCCTTCTCATAATACTCGTTCAAGGCGTAGGAGTCGGCAACCTTATCAATTTCCGGCATCCCTTTGTTAATCGTCTCAAGGAGATTTTTACGTCGTTTCAAACGCACCGGTGGCACCTCTGGGCGTAAACTCAGATCATCGAGGTTAATCTCCTCATTTGGATCTTGGAAGAGAAAATACGGATCGTACGCTCTACCAAGGAAACCAGCGTTTCCACCTTTACCGATGATATTACTCTCCTGCATCGGACGCGGGAGTTGCACTGCAGCGAGCATCGGTTCATCGGGTGGACGATAGTTTGCGATATGCGATGCAGCATTCGGATGATCTGCTGGTGACGGCGGATCGAGCTGTCCCGAAGGCGCAACCTTGTCCGGCGTTTCACCGGTTACCATTTGGTACATCGCAGCGGTGTGGTTGAAAAGTCCCGCCGGTGTATAACTGACGGAGCGGATAAGGCAGGCTTTATCCATCTGTTGTGCCAAACGCGGCATCGTCTCAGATAACTGAATTCCCGGCACGTTGGTCGGAATCGGACTAAATTCACCACGGATGTTCGAGGGGGCTTCCGGTTTCGGATCCCAAATGTCAAGGTGGCTTGGACCGCCCTGTAAGAAAAGAAGAATGACCGAGTTGGCTTTTCCCCATCCGTTGAGTGGCTTGGCGGGGTCAACTGTTGTATTCGCGTTGGCTTGGAGTGACAATACCTGTGGCAAACTAATGCCGAGCATCGCCGCACCACCGACACGTAGAAATTCACGACGTGAGATTGTGGTAACGATAACATCTATTGTTTCCTCCATTGGAATGGCTGTCAGCCATCGGCAGTTAGCAGTCAGCAAGTCTCTGGTTTTTAGACAGCTAATAGCCGATGCCGAAGGCTGATGGCTATTTAACGATTGAATAAGAAGGCAGGACTGTTAATGAGTGCCCACAACAAGTCTTGCGCACCTTCTTCCTTAGATTCGGCGTTCCCAAGGTGTTCAATCGCTATTGCATATTCGTTTTTCTCTGGTAACCGAGAAAGCGTTGCGAGATAGAGTTCCTCGACGAGAACTCGGTCATCATGATTCGTTTTGATGAGTTGTGCAATACGTCCTTCTGGATCAATGAGGGACTCTGCAACCGTCGGTCCATTAATAAGGTTCATTGCGTGTGCGAGGCTGACCTCGGTGGTCCGTTCACATTCACACGAAGTTTCGCGCTCAGGTCTGCCAAACAACTTCAAGAATCCGTCATCTTTGACTTTGCTGTCTGGCAACTGCACCGCACGGAATTTTTTCGGCATCTCTTCAAACCGGGGTCGGCTGCCTGTCGCGATGCCGATGGCATCTAATAACTGTTCTGCCGTCAAGCGTCTCGCAGCTGCGTGTGAAAAGTTAATCGTATCAGCCTTGTTCCACTTATTCGTTGTGATGCTCTGCTGGTAGGTTCGGGAACGTGTGATTGTCTTCATGATATGTTTCATGTCAAATCCACTGTCCACGAAGTCCTTTGTCAAAGCATCGAGCAATTCTGGGTTCGTCGGTGGATTACTTGTGCGAATATCGTCTACAGGTTCGATAATTCCACGTCCCATGAAGTAACTCCAAATGCGGTTCACACCTGCCCGGGCAAACATTGGATTCTCTTCGGAGGTGAGCCACGCTGCGAGCATTTCGCGTTTATCGCCGGTTTCCGCTGCAACTTCTCCGAACGGGACTGACGGTTCAACCACCGCTAACGTTCGCGGATGTTTCACAGGTTCAGGGGTATAATTAGCATAGACGACCTCATCGCCGGGGAGTTGTCCTGGTTTGACCTTGACATCCGCGAAGAACGCACCGAATTCGTAGTACTGGTTCTGTGTCCATTTTTCAAACGGATGGTCGTGACATTTGTTGCAGGAAAACCGGACACCTAAGAAAAGTTGCGTCGTATTTTCCACCGCAGCCGTGTATTCACGCGAGACGCGGAAATAGTTCGCTGCCGGATTCGTGTAGGTGCTACCGGTTGCCGTAATCAGATCTCGTACAAACTCGTCATACGGACGGTTCTCGGCTATGGCTTGATGGATCCACTCTTGGAAGAGCCAGATCCCACGCTCACCGAGAAATTTACGGTTAGACTGCAACAGATCGCCCCATTTATGCGTCCAGTGATCAATAAACTCCGTTGTTTCGGCGAGAGTATCAATGAGTTTTTCCCGTTTGGCTTTAGAGGGTGTGGTATCGGTTAAGAAGCTCCGCACCTGTGCTGGAGTCGGTGGGAGACCTGTCAGGTCGAAATAGACGCGCCGTACAAACTCTTCATCTGTGCAGAGTTCAGAAGGTAGGATTTTCATCCGCTTCAGTTTGTTGTGAACATACGTATCAATATAGTTGTATTCGGGCGTTTTAACCCATTTGTAACCGCTCCTGTCCCCCATAACGATGATGCCGTTCGTGCTATAGGCACCTTCGTATCGGGTGAGGATGGCCGTTTCGCCACGGCGTTCTGCGGTTACCACGCCGTTGTCTGTGACCTTTGCCACCTCATTGAGACTACTTGTGAACTTCGCTTCACGGGTGACATCCCGCGTTGTGCCGTCGGGATAGTGGGCGATCACTATAAGCTGCTGCTTCATACCCGGCATCGTGAGTTCAGCCGCATCTGGTATGACCTCCAATCTTTCGACACGTTTTGTGGTGTGAACGTCAGGAGTAGCCCCTTCCGCTATCCATTGACGGATAATTTCATAATCTCGATCCCCTGGAACAATTACCTGTCCGCCTTTATGCGGCACCTCCGATGTCGGTTTGAGCAACATCAGACTCTGTTCGGGAAATGCTCGGTTAAACCGCCGTCCGGATATGTCCTCGATTAAGAGTTCATAGTCGAAATCGGGGTCGTAGCCGCGGAGTGAGAGTTTGAACCCATTTTTGCCCTTTGCTGCACCGTGACATGTGCCGTTATTGCATCCAGCATGGCTCAGAAGAGGCATGACATCTCGCACGAAACTGACGGGTGGTGCTTCCATGCTTTTAACGTTCACGGGCAATGCGGTGCTGGCACCTTTGACAGTCACCGTAATTTTTGTTGTGCCAACCATCATGGGGAAGATATAACCGTCTTCATATACCTTCACCGCTGCGGTGGCGGGCGTTAGTGTAGCATAAGGTGTTACATCTACCCATGTGCCACTTTTCGTCTTTCCTGACACAAGCACCCGTCTACCGTCGCGAGCATGCTCCAATGTCAGTGACTCAGGATGAACTTTCAACGCTTGCACCGTCGGAACTTCGGCACTCACAGGCTGCTCCATCTCGCTCGCTGCTGTCAGTTGGAACGCGAGACAGATAGAGAATGCAACAAGGAATGTTGTTACAATGTTAGACCTGGGTTTCATCAAAAAACTCGGCGTGGGACCCCCGACTATGATCGGCGGAGGAAACGCCGTCCTCCTTTTTTAATTTTACCTTGCGGTTCGGTCGGATGAGTTGGATACATCGCGTTACTCGACGTATATCCGCCTGCGCTGTTGTTGCAGGCTATAATTTTGGTTTAACTTTTCTAAAATTTTCCTCAAATCGTCATCTGTCTTCTTCTATGTTAATCATTTAGGTAAGATCCCAGATGAGTACAGTGTGATCGTCGCTTCCGCTGGCGAGAACACTGCCATCCGGGGAATATGCCACGTTCCTGACACTGCCTGTATGTCCTGTGAGCGTTGCTTTCAGTTCCGCCGCCTCAACATCCCATAAACGAATGGTGTTGTCATTTCCACCGCTTGCAACGATTTTACCATCAGCGGCGTAAGCGACACCCCAGACATAACCTGCATGCCCTGTAAAGGTTGCTATCAATTCCCTTGAGTCTGTATTCCATAACCGAACCGTGCCATCAATACTTCCGCTCACAAGCATTCCCCCATCAGAGGAATAGGCGATCGAATCGACAATATGTGTATGTCCTTCGAGTGTCGCTTTGTGCCTTCCGGTAGTAGCATCCCACAATTCCACTGTGTCGTCTCCGGTTCCAGCGGCGAGGGTGCTTCCATCTGGGGAATATTTAACACATCTGATGGAGTCTGCGCGCCCGGTAAGTGTATTTTTAGTCTCTCCTGTGCTGGCATCCCATAACCGCACTGTTCCATCAGGACTTCCACTTGCGACGGTTGCGCCATCCGCGGAATATGCAACACTCCTAACAGCATCCGTATGTCCGACGAGCGTCGCTATCGGAGATCCGCTGATCGCATCCCACAAAACCACCGTGTTATCTATACTTCCGCTGGCAATCGCGCTCCCATCAGGAGAATACGCGACACATCTGACGTATTCTTTGTGCTCAACGAGGAGGTTGAGTCCAAGACCGCTGTCCACATCATAGATCCAAACACCGATGTCACAGGCGACTGCAAGTTGCGTCCCATCTGGTGAAAATGCTATATCTCCGGTTAAATTTCCTTGATCGAGGCGTACTTTGACTCCTTCAGGTAGGTTCGATTGTGTGTCTGTCTGAGCGTTTAAATTTTCCAATGATACGTATCCTTTTTAGGCAATCAAACTAAAACTTGTTATTATTGCTGTTATTGTAGTAGATTTACAAATACTGATACAATATGAATCACAGTCAACCATCAGTTACAAGAGGTGTTAGGCGTATCAGAAGTCGGGAATCGGGGTTCCATTCTACTGATGGCTGAAAAGATTTTTTGTGAAAAATTCGACCTGATCGCTAATGGTTATTCTTCAGTCGTCCCCACACGATTGGCAGCTTACCGCCAGCAGATACCTCTGCATATTCTGATTCACTTGCTAACCAATTGATGACATTTTCTGTAAGTTTCTGTATCTGATCAATATCCTTGTTGTTCTTGTGATAATTCGGGAGTCGCCAGTTCATGTTGAACACCTTACCGTCTCCAGCTTCCCAATAACCGAACGCTGCAATCCTATCCGTGTAATTGGTGCCCCCCTCCCAAGCATGCGCAAGCGTCGTAAAATTCTTCCAAATCTTGTCGAAATAGTCACCACTTACTGGATACCCAGTTGAATTGACCTGAATCCAATCCTCAACTTGCGGTGTTTTTCCATCGACATTCTTAAGTCCGTCTACCAACCCGAGTGCCAGTGTCTCTTTCAAGACGATAATACCGACATTACTTCCATCGTTTTCAACGGGCCCAAATGCACGGGGTTGCGCGTCTTCTAATCCCAACGGCGTAGCATACCGGATAGCTGCGCCTGTCAAGAGCACCGCGCCGCCGCTTTCAGCGTAGTCTAAGAACGCATCAAGTTCTGCGCCAGATAATCCCCCCGGATCGGCATCGCCATCATGCCACCAGATAACCCCAAACTGCTTGAATGTCTCACTTTTCAAATCAGCCTTCGCGAGTTGCTCTGTTTTAAAGGTCTTTTCAGCAAACGCCAATGCGGGCGAAGTAAAGTTACCCTTGTCACCGAGGTAGATGAACCCGACTTCCACCGCCGCGCCACTAACACTTATACCACAAACGAGAAAAAATGCCAAACAAAATACGATGTGGCTTACAAGTTTCGCCAAATCTTGCCATTTAAAAGTCCGTTCCATGATGCTCCTTATATGTTTACACGAAGTGGCGCGCGGATGATTATCCCTACTGATAACATTCTTCAAGGGAATTGTCGGTTTTGGAATCCCAATCCTTTAGGTTTGGGAGGAAAAACCGCCCTCTTGGAAAGGACCAA
>JAGWBV010000043.1 GCA_021295715.1 Candidatus Poribacteria bacterium
AGCGGTGCCCTGTATCTGCAATCCGCTAAAGCAGAACTGAATCCCCAGTATGCGGCATGTTTCTGTGGGGCCTGTCCCTCGCACGTGGTGTTGATGGTTGGGTCTTGAGCAACGGGCGCTTGTTGAACCCCGTCAGGTCCGGAAGGAAGCAGCGGTAGATGAGTTGCGCGTGTGACGCAAGGGTGCCTGACCTGAGCTAACGACGCGGGTAACGCCTGGAGAAGCTTGTCAACCCTGGGTGCATAGTCATCTTTGTTAAGGGTTGTCAGCAGTCGGTTATCAGTTTTCAGTTAAAGAGATCTTGATGTAACAATTCCGTACTTCTTGGCGTATGCCACATTTCGGCACATTGTTACAAAGGCGGCTCTTAACCGACTGCCGATGACCGACAGCTGAAAACTATAAAAAGGATTGCCTGATGTCTTACGAGGTTCTCGCTCAGAAATGGCGTCCCCAAAACTTTAGCGATGTTGTCGGACAAGAGCACATTACCACGACGCTAAAAAATCAGATCCTCTCCGAACGTATCGGGCATGCTTACCTTTTTTGGGGACCGCGCGGCACTGGTAAAACCACAGTCGCCCGTATCCTTGCCAAAGCCGTCAATTGTCCCAACCGTATTCAAGAAACCGAATTTGACGCTATTAAAACAGCAGAGCCTTGCAATCAATGCGAATTTTGCAACGAAATTGCGCACGATAGATCCTTCGACGTAATTGAGATGGATGCCGCCTCCAATCGCGGTATTGATACGATTCGAGACCTTCGTGAAAATGTCAAACTCTCGCCAGCGACCTGTCCCTACAAAATTTACATCATAGATGAAGCACACATGCTCTCAACGGAGGCATTTAACGCCTTACTCAAAACCCTTGAAGAGCCACCTCCCCATGTCATATTTATCATGGCGACAACGGAGCATGCCAAAATCCCGAAGACAATCAGTTCTCGCTGTCAAGATTTCGATTTTCGATACCTTGAAGATGAAAAGATAATCGAACGCTTGCAGTTAATTGCCCAAGAGGAAGGTATTTCAGCGGATCTGGACGTACTCGCACTTATTACCCGTCAATCCGAGGGGTGTCTGCGCGATGCAGAAAACCTATTGGAACTCGTCTCCGCTGCTGGAAAAGATTTAACAATCGAAGCCGTTGAACAGAGCATCGGGCTTGGTTCCAGCTCCCTCCTTCAAGCACTTAGGGAAGCAATTTCGCAACGAGATCTCGCAAAGGGGCTGAAAACTCTAAATAACCTGACAAAGCAAGGCACAGACTTGTCGCAATGCTTGGATCAACTGATCGGTTATTTCCGGGATTTACGGCTTTTAGCAATCGACAATAGCCTCAGTGAACAGGTTCAGAGTCCCAAGTCAGATATCGCGATACTCAAGCAGCAGGCAGAACAGATGTCGGTGGGCAGGTTGTCACGGATTATCAAAATTTTGATGCACACCAATCAAGACATCAAACAGTATGGTTATCCACAACTTCAATTAGAGACGGCACTCATCCAACTCAACTCGCTTGAAGAGGGCATACCTCTTGAGGAAATAATCGGTAAATTATCGGCATTAGAGCAAAAATTCGATTCAGCAGGACTTTCAGCCGTCAGTAATCACCCGTCAGTAATCACCCGTCCTCAATCGCCCGTTAGCGGAATGACAGCCAATAGTCAACAGTCAACCGAAGCACCCCATCGCGATACACGTGATTCGGTTCTTACTGCTGAGCATTCCGAAGTTATCAATGCGCCTGCCGATCACCGAGAGCGGAGCGACCTGCCAACTGACAGTGGGCGAAGTGAACGCCCTGACAGTCATCCTAATGTTTCACGCGGGATTAGAGACCTTGCCGACCTCCCTTCATTTTGGAATGAAGTAAAATCAAAACTCCCTATGAAATTCATACATGCATTACCAGAGGGATCTGTCCCTACTGTGAACGGCACAAACACAATCGAAATTGCCTGTTCACCCTCCAACGTTTTTATGATAACGGAAGCAGACAAAAACACTGTAGCCGATATCATAAAACAGGAAATCGGCAAACCTGTGAAAATCGAATTGGTTGCTTCGGATATAGTGTCAGAATCGGTGGTGTCCGAGGATGAACCAGAACAAGAAGAACGAAAAACACCACTTATGCGTAGAGTTGAAGCCCAAGATGATCCACAACTTAAAACCGCTCTTGATCTTTTTGAAGCAACAGTTGTCGAAACCCAATGACCGCTCCTTTTTGAAGGTGAGTAAGGAGGTGTTAGGATTGTCAAAACCTCTTTTTTTTTTATAAGACAAGAAACCAAGCCTGAAATGAAATGGAAGGGTTTTGCTTGGGCGTTTTTGACTCTACGGAGATAATGATGAATGTTCTAACCCACTCTATCGAACCGCAAGGAAAATTAAAAATATGAAGATGAACGACTTGATGAAACAAGCACAGCAGATGCAAAAGCGAATGCTTGAAATTCGAGAGGAACTCGCAAATCGCACCGTTGAAGCAACCGTCGGTGGTGGCATGGTAACCGCTGTTGTTAATGGACAGCAGGAAATCGTATCACTCCGGATCACACCGGAGGTTGTTGACCCGGAAGATACAGAAATGCTTGAAGACCTTATCGTGGCTGCAGTCAATGAAGCTTTGCAACAATCGCAAGAAATGATGTCGGCAGAAATGAGCAAATTGACCGGTGGCATTAAAATCCCAGGACTCCCGTAGTTTTTTATAGTAAATCCAAAAAATAAATGGACATTCGCCTCTCCCGCGGTAGGTGTGGTTTCCCAACTGCACCAGTGTGGAGTGTTCAATTAATTCTAAACTTTACTATAGGTGAGTGGACCCTCTGACTGCCTTTCATTACGCTTCAGATGGGCTTGCCAAGAACGCTCAAATCCTTTGTCGTGTATAGTTATTAGAGAAACCATTGCGGAGCTTAGTGGAGCAATGAGAGTTAGACCATAATTAGAAAAATGCAAGAATACCCGAAACCGCTGGCGAAGCTCATTACAGAGCTCCAAAAGCTGCCAACGATCGGTCAGAAGACAGCGCAACGCTTGGCATTTTTTATGCTAAAGTTACCTGATCCTGAGACTGCCCAAATTGCTGAAGCCATCGCACAGGTAAAACAACACCTATCCTACTGCGATATATGTGGCACTATTACAGACACAAATCCGTGCTATATCTGTACAAATCCGCGCCGTGATCGGCAGGTAATTTGCGTCGTAGAAGAATCTGATGATCTTTGGGCAATTGAAAGAACCAACGGTTATAAGGGACTCTATCACGTACTGGGTGGAGTTCTTTCACCATTGGATGGGACGGGTCCCGACGAACTCGGAATCAATACCCTTTTTCAACGAATTCGGGACGCCACTGTAGACGGAGAACCCGTCCGCGAAGTGATCCTTGCTACCAATTGGACAACGGAAGGACAAGCAACAGCACTCTACCTTACACAACATTTGGAAACTTTTGAAGTCGCTGTCACTCGAATTGCTTACGGTATTCCCGTTGGAGGCGATTTGGAGTACATTGATGAGGTAACACTCGCAAAAGCACTTGAAGGCAGACGGAAAGCTTAGATGGAAAAGCAGTGGCTCGTCGCACTTTTAGTTAGTCTATATTGCGGTGTATTTGGTGTCGCATGTGCGGAGCCAGATTCAGACAACCGAAATATAGGACAAAGAAACTCGACTCGCGATCGCGTCAGTACGGCGCGCGAAGCGAACGCTGCTTTTGACGCACAGCGCGCCTTTGACATGTTAGAGAAACAATGTGCTTTCGGACCGCGTCCCCCCGGTTCGGTTGCACATCGCGAAACGCGGGATTTTCTATTCACAGAACTTCAGAAATATGCAAACAGCGTGGCCCTTCAACCCCATCAGTATCAGACAAAAACGGAGACCACGCTTCATCTAAATAATATCTTGGCAGAATTTGGACCGCCAGCTGGTGGTGAGACACTTTTGCTCGCAGCACATTGGGATACCCGTCCTTTCGCTGACCGGGACCCGAAGATAGAAAATCGGGATAAACCGATCCTCGGTGCTAACGATGGTGCCTCCGGTGTTGCTGTACTCCTCGAAATCGCAAGAGTGCTCAAGGAACACCCGCCACCACGCAGAGTTGTTATCGTTCTTTTCGACGGCGAGGATTACGGTAGATCAGTTGAGGATATGTTTATCGGCTCTCGGTTTTTCGCTCGAAATTTGGGAAAATGGAGACCGGACTATGGAATTCTGTTGGACATGATCGGAGACAAGGATTTGGCACTTCCGATTGAACGCTATTCTTGGAATGCAAATCGGGGCTTCGCAGAGTCAATCTGGCATCGCGCAGCAACGCTCGGTTTAGTGCCGTTTCAATCCCGTTTAGGGGACGCGATCTTGGACGATCACGTCCCGTTAATCGAGGTGGGCATTCCAATGGTAAATATTATCGACTTTACTTACCCCTATTGGCATACAGTAGAAGATACAGTCGATAAATGCAGTCCAAAGAGCCTTGAAATTGTCGCAACACTTGTTATCAGTATCATTTACGATGGACTCTAATGAGCCATCAGCCATCAGTTGTCAGCAAGAGGGGTTGTTAAACGAAGATCTCTTTGCCGGTTGCTGATAACCGATGGTTTCCGACAAACAGTAAAAAATGAATACGTATCAAAAAAAATATGATGTTATCGTAGTCGGAGCAGGGCACGCGGGTTGTGAAGCCGCACTTGCTGCCGCACGCATGGGCTGCGAAACACTCATCGTCACTATCAATCTCGACACCATAGCGAAAATGTCTTGCAATCCTGCTATTGGAGGGCTTGCTAAAGGGCATCTCGTTAAGGAGATAGACGCGCTCGGCGGTGAGATGGCAAAAAACATTGACAAGACCGGAATCCAATTCCGCCGTTTAAATACCAAAAAGGGACCCGCAGTTCGATCAAGCCGCGCACAAGCCGATAAAAAGGCATATCAAGATGAGATGAAACGGGTCCTTGAAGCACAGGAACGGCTCGACATCAAACAAGTGTTAGTTGAGGAACTACTCGTCGAAAATGGTCGATGCATTGGAATCCTGAGCCAGACAAAAACCGCTTATTTCGGAGAGACTGTGATTCTGACGACAGGCACTTTCCTGAAAGGCACAATCCATATCGGTGATGTATCATATAGCGCAGGTAGAGCGGGCGAGTCTTCCGCAGAGAAACTCTCAGACAGTTTTTTAAGTCTTGGGTTTGAGATTGGTCGGCTCAAAACTGGCACTCCGCCACGTGTCAACGCTCAAACGGTTAATTTCAGCGAAATGGAAATTCAGCCGGGTGATGACGATCCTCTTCCATTCTCATTTTTAACTGAACGGATTACACAACCTCAACTCCCGTGTTACCTGACTTACACGAATCCGCAAACACACAACGTGATCCGTGAGAACCTCCACCGATCCGCGATGTACAGCGGTCGGATTGTCGGCATCGGTCCCCGTTACTGCCCGTCAATCGAGGATAAGGTTGTCCGTTTTGCAGAGAAGACGGAACATCAAGTCTTTGTGGAACCTGAGGGACGAGATACCGACGAAATCTACCTCAACGGTGTTTCTGCGAGCCTACCTGAAGATGTACAGGTAGAGATGGTTCATAGCATCAAAGGCTTAGAGCGTGCTGAGATTATGCGCTTCGGATACGCTGTTGAATATGATTTCGCGCCGGCAACGCAACTGCAGCCAACGCTTGAGACAAAGCAGGTGCCAAGGCTCTATTTCGCCGGACAACTCAATGGAACTACGGGCTACGAGGAAGCCGCTGCACAGGGGCTTATGGCAGGGATTAACGCCGCTTTAAAGGTAAAAGGTGAAAACGCTCTTGTCCTCGACAGATCCCAAGCTTACATAGCAGTACTTATTGACGATTTGGTTACCTTGGACATCCGAGAACCCTACCGGATGTTCACATCGCGTGCCGAATACAGGTTAGCACTGCGAGAGGACAACGCAGATTTGCGGCTTACCGAAATTGGTAGGCAGATCGGTCTCGTTGATGATAACAGGTATCACCAGTTCGAAAAGAAGGCTGCCGCTATTGAAACAGAATTGGGACGTTTACAGGAGACTCTTCTCAAACCGACACCTGCGACTCTGGATAGTTTGGCGACTATTCTTGAGACGGGTGAATTGAAGCAACCTACATCTTTGGCAGAACTGTTGAAACGCCCGGAACTGCATTATGAACAGATAACTAAGATCGTGCCTCCCTCTGAAAACCTGTCTCCCGCTGTGACTGAACAGGTGGAAATCCAGATAAAGTATGACGGATATATTCAAAGACAACAAAGACAGATTCATCAATTCAAAAAATTGGAAAATTTCCGAATCCCCGATGCATTCGACTATACCAACGTTCAGGGGTTAAAGACAGAAGCGCGTGAGAAGTTGGCAAGGATCCGGCCCGCCTCCATCGGACAAGCATCACGCTTACCTGGTGTATCGCCAGCGGACATATCGATCTTGACGGTCATTCTTCATCAACAGAACGTAAAACAGCGGTCAGCATTGTCCCGCAGGTCTCCCACACGCGGCTTGCGGCGCAGTTAGCAAGAGGCGGAGCGGGCACCCAAAAACCTCTTTACTGAAAGCCGAGGACTGATGGTTTCCGATAGCCAATATGAGGCATCGCAATTGGTGAGGTACGAGCACGACTTAAAAGAGACGTTCAATCATTACGGATTTCCCTTAACTGAACGTCAGGTGACACAATTCAATCTATATCGCACTGAATTACTACGGTGGAATGAACGCATTAACCTGACTGCGATCACAGATGACGATGAGATTGTTCATAAACATTTCCTGGATTCGCTAAGTGTCTTGGAGCATATCTCATTGAGAAGTGGTGATTCTGTGGTTGATATTGGGACGGGTGCCGGATTTCCGGGAATCGTATTAAAAATCTACATGCCTGATATCCGGTTAACACTGATTGAATCATCGAAAAAGAAGGTGAGTTTCCTAAAATTTATAGTCGCCCAATTGAATCGGCATCAGTCGGTAAACGCGCATCAGAGCGGAGACGTTAAAATACTTGCAGAACGTGCGGAAATTTGTGCGCAACAGCAGAAACACATTGGCGCATACGATTGGGTTTTCACCCGTTACGTCGCACCGATTCGAGACTCGGCGGCGTACTGCATACCGCTCCTGAAACTGACAGGAAAGTGGGTGGCTTATAAGTCCGGCGATGAAACTATTGAGAACGAGATTAGCAATAGTTCGGCGTGTCTTGAGGCACTCGGCGGAATTGTCGAAACTGTCTTAAAAAATCCAAAATTTAATCGAAATTATGTTGTGATACACCGCGGCAATCTACAATAATGACAAGTTAGTGCCCCGCGTAGTCTTCGCACGCTACAAACTAAGCGCATCGTCGTAAGGTGGCTTATGCTGTAGCAGATTAGGCGAGGTTCCAAAAATACAACGCCTAAATAGAAATACTAAGGAAAAGACCTATGAATTTTGAGACAACAATTGGGAAGCAAAATATTTCCATCCTTCATATAGATGGAAAAATTCTTGGAACTGCATCTGACACGTTCCGTAAAGAAATGAGCGAACAACTTCAAACTGGACACGATAAATTGGTGGTTAATTTAATGAATGTACCCTTGATTGATAGCAGCGCGTTAGGGGCAATTGTGGTCACTTTGAAGTCCTGTCAGCAATCGGGTGGAAAGTTAGTGTTACTCAGCCCTCAAAAAGCCGTTAGAGAAGTTTTGGAGGTAACGAAACTCAACACCGTCATTGAGATTTATGATACGGAGGAAGGCGCGTGCAATGCCTTTTAATTATACCTTCGGAGTAACGACGTGCGTTTGGACTTTGACGTGTGTTCCTCAAATCTGAAGAAACGCCCAAGCAAAAACCCCTCCATTACATTACGGACTATGCGCTCTTTAAACGAGCGCGTAGCCTGCAACAGCGGTGCAGGGTGTTTTTGATAGGGTATTTCTGCGTATTGCTTGGGCGTTTCCCCTAGATATACGGAAAGACACTTTATGCATCAAACCCACATGACCGAACCGCAAGGAATAATTAAAGAACCGCAAGGTAAATTAAAAAAACGTTCCCAGTTTAAAGTGGGGCTACGTGGTCAGCAGGTGGTTTTATTTCTCTTAGTCTCTCTGATGCCGTTGTTTGCTATTGCCTTAACCATCAAATTTTTAGGCGAAAACGCTCTGAAGGAGTCTGTTGGCGAAAATCTTGTTCTTCTGGCACAAGAAAAACTGGCACGAGCGGACAATGCTATCTCTGAAAAAATCGAAAAAATTCAAGCCGAGCTTCCAAACATCCAAGCAGCAGTTGTCTATTCAAACACTGCTAACGATAAACAGAGCGTATTTCTCAGTGTATGGGCACGATTGGAGGACAGTATTCGCCTGCTTGAGACATATGCAGGCTACAAAACTGAAGTAACCATCACAAATGCATTCGGGTACGTTTTACGCTCAAACAATCAACAGTTGGATTATGACACGACGAAAATGTTCCCACATCGAGTGCAGGATAGGGACTGGTGGAAAAGAGCCTATAACAACGGCATAGGTTATCCATTTGTGGGGGATGTCGTCTATGATGAAGTGCGAGGTGTACATTTTCTGCCAATTGCACTGCCAATACGTGCCTCTACCACAGGCTCCGGTACGCAGAAAAAAAATAACACGGTCGGCGTACTAAGAACATTTCTATTTTTGCCTGAGCTTACCAGTTTGGTTCAATCGCTGCCGGAATTGGCAGAAACATATACGATTCTAACGAGTTCATCTGGTAAAATCATTGTAGCTTCACCCCAAAGCGAGTATCGAATAGATAGTTACATTGAGATGAGCAATGCCGCAGAGGAGGCAATTATTGAAGCGAAAAAAGGCATTAATGGGAATTACTATGACTATGAACCCGATGGTGAGACAGACACTTTCGGTGAACCTCGCATCTATGGTTGGGCGCGAACGCGGGGAAACACCCAATCAAAAACACTCTCAAGTATGGAGCCGTGGAAGGTCCAACAAAACTTTAGCAACTGGATAGTCTTTGCTTCGCGTCCCATCTCATCGGCTTACGCTGGCGTTGGCAGACTGAATAGGTATATTTTTTATGTTACCATCGGGTCAAGTTGTATCGTTATATTAATTGCTTGGTGGGCTGCCCAGCGTATTGCCACACCGATATTGAAGGTCGCAGAAGCAGCGCGGAGCATCGGACAAGGTGAATTTGATAGCGAAATCACGGTTGATAGTGATGATGAAGTGGGTGTGCTTGCTGAAGAATTCAATGAGATGCGTCGAAACCTGAAAAATGCCGTCGATCGATTAACACAGGAAGAGAAAAAACTCACGGCTATTGTGGACAATCTCGGTGAAGGTTTGATTGTTGTTGAACCTACGGGGCGTGTGATCTACGTCAATCCTGTAGCCGAACGTTTACTGAATTTAGCGAATACCGCTGACTCCGAAAATTTTATCGCTGTTGATACAACGAACAGTACAATCTGCTGGACAAAAACATTGGAAAGCGGAGGGAACACAGAAACCGACAAAAGAACTGTTGATATGAAAATACTGTCCTCCTCTCGGCGTGAAGTGGCACAACACCCAACAGTCTTTACGAATGCCACAAGCGCATTCGTCGTCGAAGTGAATATTGATGGCAATCGACAGGACAGCTTGACTCTCAACTCGTCTTCGACGCTATCTAACAAGTCACGAGTTGATAGTCAAAATTCTCGAGTACTTCGCATCATAGCAAGCAATTTTTCCGATGAACATAATAACATTGTTGGCACCGTTTATGTCTTTGATGACATTACCAATGAACACGCAATAGAAAAAATGAAGTCGGAGTTCGTTTCACTTGTATCACATGAATTGCGGACACCACTGACATCCATCATCGGATTTATTTCGCTAATACTTGATGGAAAAACTGGTAAAATTAATCGGAAACAGCATGAAAGTTTGAGCCGAGCACATCGCCAGTCGAAACGGCTTGCCGCTCTTATTAACGACCTACTCGACATCTCCCGAATTGAAGCAGGACGCATCGAGATGAAACAGGAGCGGGTACAGATAGACAGAATCGCCAAACGGCGAATCGAGGAGCTCCGTCCACAAGCAGACCAGAAAGCCATCTTGCTGCTTTTTGAAGGGCAGCCGAATCTGCCACCTATGGTTGGGGATGCAGACCGGATTGGGCAAATTTTTATTAACCTCATCGGAAATGCCATCAAATTTACGCCAAATAGCGGGAAGGTGACAGTAAGGATATCGAAGTCTCAGCAGAATGGGAGCGCAACCGATGGGTTCCATGTTCAAGTCATTGATACGGGTCCAGGAATTCTGCCTGAAGATAGAGAAAAGGTGTTTGACAAATTCCGACAACTCGGAAGTGTCAGCGCACGAAAACCGCAAAGTGGCACTGGTTTGGGACTTTCGATTGCCGCTGGGATAGTTGAAGCGCACGGCGGACGATTATGGGTGGATAGCGGAGATAACGGCTGCGGATGCAACTTCCAGTTTTTTATGCCGTTGCAAAAAGGGAAAAATGGCTGAAACGATTTTAATTGTCGATGACGATCTTGACATCCTTGAATTGCTAAAAATGAATCTTGAACCGGAAGGTTACAACGTCCGAACAGCAAACGATGGTGAAAGTGCGGTGCAGAGCGCATGTGCGAACCCTCCGGATCTCATTCTTCTGGATGTCATGATGCCACAGAAAAGCGGCTTTGAGGTCATTGAAGAACTAAAAAACATCGAAGATACAAAAAACGTCCCGATCATTTTAGTAACTGCCCGTGGACAGACAGAAGATAAAGTTCTCGGTTTGGATACTGGCGCAGACGATTATATTACGAAACCGTTTGACCTTCGTGAGGTAACCGCACGCGTTGAAGCCGTCTTAGGCAGAACCCGTCCCATCAAATACATTAATCCGTTAATGCACGCGATGGGCGACAAGTTCAGCGAAGAAGGATTGCAACAACTCGCTGGACATCTTCAAGCTGCTGCCGCTATTCAAAATAAATTGTTACCGGAACAGGCACCAAGTCTTGAAGGATTTGATATCGCGACACTGCTCCAAAGTTCAACGTCCGTTTCCGGTGATTTCTATGACTTCATCCCGTTGAGTGAAACACAGATCGGACTCGTTCTCGGTGATGTAAAAGGCAACGGTATACCAGCAGCACTGTTGATGGTGATGATTCGGACAGCACTCCGCTTACTCTGTCATGAGGGAGATACCCCCGCATCAATCCTCAAACGGGTTAATGACTTAGTCGTCCGTGACACTGAAGCAGATTTGTTCGCAACGATGGTCTATGGTATATTGGATGTAGCAAATGCAACCTTCATGTATTCAAATGGAGGGCACTGTTATCCATTCCACTGGAAGGATACCGGCGAGATGGAGGTCCTAAAGACAGAGGGCATGTTGATAGGCGCATTTGAGGAGGCGAGGTTTTCAAGCGACGTCTGTTCTCTATCTCCGGGTGATATCCTCGTTTTCTATACGGATGGTATTACCGAAATGGAAACGGAAAACATTGAAAGGAGCGGTCAGCAGTCAGCGGTCAGCAATCAGCAAGCGGCAGTAGGTTCATCAGAAAACCTCTGTGCTGATAGCCGATTGCTGATTACTGATAGCCACTATGGTGCTGATAGACTTGCCGACTGTATTTCCAAAAATGCCGGATTGTCAGCATTAGAATTATGTGATGCGGTTGTTAACGATCTAACACTGTTTAGTGGAAGCACGAGTCCGCATGACGACAGGGCATTAATTGTTATCAAGCGAAATATTTAAATTAGGAGGGGTTCAGCTATGACAATAGCCGAACCCGTATAATATACTTTTGGTATAATCAATCATAATGATACCAGAGCATGCGAATAAAGGTATCAGTTAACAGTTTTCAGTTAAGAAGTTCCATTCAGCAACATCTGCTTCTTCTAACTGAAAACTATAAGAGAAGGAGTTTCAAACGTGGGCGAGAGAACTGAACAGGTTATTACGCTTTCTCTCCCAAGTTCAATGCAACATATCAATCTACTCGATGTCGTTGTCACTGAGATTCTGAAAGAAACAGATTTCACGGAGGACATCCAAGAGCAGGTTAACCATGTTGTCATTGAAGCGGGTATAAACGCGACCAAACACAGCAACAAAGAGGATCCGGAAAAACAAACGACTTTTCAGCTGATTCTTGCTGAGAACCAATTCAACATTACCACTGAGGACGAAGGTGAGGAATCTGAACCCAAGGAGACTGGAACTGGACAGGTTGTTAGACTTTCTCTCCCAAGTTCGATGAAACATGTTTATCTACTCGATGTCGTTGTCACTGAGATTCTGAAAGAAACAGATTTCATGGAGGACATCCAAGAGCAGATTAACCTTGCCGTCATTGAGGCGGGAACAAACGCTATCAAACACGGCAATAAAGAAAATCCATTTAAAAAAGCGACCATCGAATTCACGCTTGCCGAGGATAGACTTGAAATCGTCATCGAAGACGAAGGCGATGGATTCACACGTAAGGAGGTCGCAGATCCGCTTGACCCAGAAAACTTGCTCAAAAGCAGTGGTAGAGGCTTATTTTTGATGGAAGCTTGCATGGATTCTGTAACCTACGAAAATAACGGGACCATCATCAAAATGGTCAAATATCATTGAAGCCATCAGCGATCAGTAAAGCGTCGTTTGTCGCACGGAAGAATGTTTGCAACTGCCAGACGTTCCATTGATGGTTTCCGACGGCTGACGGCTGAAGGTTATTTATTACTAAAGGATTTCTATGCAAGTCAACCTTCGACACAAAGGTAGCATTACAATTTTAGATATTGAGGGAAGAGTTATTGGAGCAGATGCCTTAGCTCTCAAAGACATCATTAATCAGCAGATTCAGATAGCTGATAGCGAAGGCGAGCCTGGGGAAAAAGTCAATCTAATTTTGAACCTGGAACGGGTCCAGATGATGGATAGTTCCGGCTTAGGAGTACTTGTCGCCTCTCATACCGCCATCCTACGCAACGAAGGGAACATAGTCCTCTTGAATCTCGGCGGCAACGTCAGAAGTCTTATTGTCATGGCAAAATTGATGACAATTTTTGACTGCTATGACACGGAAGCAGAAGCGATAGCCGGAATCATACGGACTTAAAAAGATGGAAACACGTATATCCCAAGACCTTGAAGAAAACGTCAGTCTATGGCACAAATGCACCGGATGCCAAGAATTCGCTTTCAAAAACGAACTTGAACGCAACCTTTATGTCTGCTCATATTGTGGCGCACTGTTCCCTCTCCTCGCTGAAAAACGGCTTGAGTATTTACTTGATGACTTACCGACAACGGAAACTATATTCGCTAAGGAATCCGGGCTTATTGCTGAAGGAACCATTTCAGGACACCCAGCCTGTCTGTTCATCGCAGACATAGATGTGATCCCAGCGGAGCTGAATGCTTCCTTTTTTCTCACAGCGATTGAAAGTGCTTTACAAAAACAGATGCCATTGATTACGATTGTCGCTTGTCAACCGACTGGACCCCGAGCCGCTTTGGCGGAAACCACCTACTTGACAATGCAGATGGAGAAATTAGCGGGTACACCACTTCCGCATATAACTGTTTTAACTGAAACGGAAGTATATCCACTGGCGACATATCTCCCGGTCGGCGAACTGGTTATTGCAGAAGGCAAAGTCCCTAGAAAAAAATCAGCATCACCGAATTTACAACCTGCACTGCACGCCCCAGAAGAACAACTTCTGACACAGCCATCACCCTCCGAAAAGGACGTTGAACCTGACATAAGCGTCGATTGTTATATCCCTCGTGAGGAACTGCCAAGGACATTGGGATTATTTCTCAGATTCTTTGGTAGCAGTCAGTTGTCAGAAAAATAATTGTAGAGAAAGCCAATTGTTAAAAAAATCTGAAAACAGAGACAAGCGCATTTCCTTCGCCAACCAGAAATTTAAAGAAATTTTCGGTGGCGCATCCACATTTGTTGCATCAGCCCCCGGCAGAGTGAACCTCATCGGAGAGCATACAGATTACAATGACGGTTATGTATTTCCAGTGGCGATTGATAAATATATCAACATCGCTGCACGGAAGAGATCCGATGGATGGGTCAGGTTACATGCCTTGGATGTCAACGATTCCTACGAATTCTCTCTGGATACATCCCCTTCTATTCAGCAGGATGTACCAGCATGGAGCCATTATCTCATCGGGGTTGCGTCTCTTTTAGAAACATCAGGCAAAAAGGTATCTGGGATAGATGCCGTAATCACAGGCGACGTGCCGATTGGTGCTGGTTTGAGTTCTTCAGCTGCACTTTCAGTTTCAACCGCACTGACTTTCTTAACCGCCAGTTCTCCATCTGAGACTTCCGAAGGGGTACCACAATCAGAGATTGATAATAAGGAGCTCGCTGCGTTGTGTCAGCGGGTAGAACACGAATTTGTCGGTGTTAATTGTGGTATCATGGATCAAACTATCTCGCTGCTCGGACAGGAAAATCAGGCACTGTTTCTGGACTGCCGTTCGCTTGAACACGAACAGGTCCCACTTAACTTGGCAACGCACTGTATTGCTATTTGTAACACAAGGGTGAAACGCGAACTTGCCGCTTCTGAATACAATAAACGCCGCGCGGAATGTGAGAGAGGCGTTGCAATCCTTAAAAAATGGTTGCCCGGTATCTCTTCGCTCCGCGATATTACACTAACGGATTTCAAAAAACATGAAGAAGAACTTCCGGTGTTAACACAAAAGAGATGTCGGTATGTGATCGAAGAGAACACCCGTGTTTTAGACGCGGTTGCTGTGCTGAAAACGCGATCCCTACAAACTGCAGAAGAAACAGACAAATCGCTCATACAATTTGGTAGGTTGATGAACGCGTCACACAACGGACTCCGGGATGATTACGAAGTCAGTTGTAGTGAATTAGATGTGCTTACCGACATTGCCCGCAGCATCACAGGCGTGGTCGGAAGTCGAATGACAGGTGCGGGTTTTGGTGGATGCACGGTTAACATCGTTCATAAAGACGTTTTAGATACGTTCCAAACGCTCGTGACGACGGAGTACCACAAACACACCGGTATTGAACCTGAAATTTATATCTGTAATGTCAGTGACGGCGCACAAGTTTTCTTTTTTTAATTATACCT
Organism: Candidatus Poribacteria bacterium; assembly: GCA_021295715.1. NCBI lineage: Bacteria > Candidatus Poribacteria > Candidatus Poribacteria bacterium. Next base: position 15,221 of record JAGWBV010000043.1, read on the forward strand.
TGCGGTTCGGTCAGGTGGGTTTGGAAAATGAAGTGCCTTTCCGTATATCCGCTCTCCATTACATTACGAGCTATGCCCTTGGTTTTACAAATTTTAGTTACGTAAAAAAGGTAAGCCAAGCCGTGTAGCACTGCAACAACGGCGCAGTGCGGGTTCAACAAAACACCGGTACACTGCTGAGAGATTCTAATGACACGCTTGGTGTTAAATTAAAAATATGGAATATAGCATTGGCGTCGATCTTGGCGGAACGGACATTAAGGCTGGGTTGGTCTCATTAACAGGTGATATTTCTTGCCGTGTAGTGCTCCCTACGGATGTTGAAGTAGGAGGCCCCAAAGTAGTAGCGGCTCGAATTGCGGAAGCCGTTCGTCAAGTGCTTGTAAAAGCCATCAACCCTAAAAAGGAGGAGGGTCAGCAGTCGGTGCTGACCGCTGAAAGCCGAAAACCGAAAGCCATTGAAAGCGAGATTTGGATTGGGCTGGGGGCACCCGGTCTTATCATCGCGGAAACGGGTGTTATTCACTTTTCACCTAATTTTCCGGGTTGGCGTGATATTCCACTCGTCGATTATGTAAACGCTGAACTGGCGAAATTAAACCTTCCGATGGCAACTGCAAATGATAACTCACAAACCCATAGTATTGTCCCGCAAGTCTCTATAGGTTCGCACAGGAAGTACAAACTTATATTAAAAGGTATGGACAACGATGTGAATGCGATGACACTCGGTGAGTTTCGTCACGGTGCTGGTGTTGGATACAAAAACGTCGTTGCATTAACACTCGGCACGGGCGTAGGCGGGGGCGTTGTGATTGACGGACAGGTTTACCATGGAAGTCAGAATACTGCGGGGGAACTTGGACATACTGTCGTCGAACCCGATGGACGTTACTGTGGGTGTGGGAATCAGGGTTGTCTTGAAGCGTATGCTGGCGCGAAAAACATCGTCGAAAGGACGCTGGAGAAAATAGAAGCAGGACGATCTACGATTTTAGCCAAAGCCGTAAAAGATGAAATAGCACTAACACCACGGCAAATAGCCGAGGCGGCACAGGCAGGGGACAAAGTCGCAATGGAGATTTTCGCTGAAACAGGGCGATATATAGGCATTGCCCTCACCTCAATAGCGCACATTCTCAACCCACAAATCGCAATTATCGGGGGCGGTATAGCGGAAGCTGGTGAAAAACTTCTCTTTGAGCCCATCCGTGCTGAACTTTCCAAACGTGCTATGGATATTCCAGCGCGGATGAAGATCATAAAGGCACATCTGGGAAACGAGGCAGGCATTGTGGGTGCTGCGATGCTCGCCCTTGAAAGTGAGAAGCCAGCATTGTAGCACGAGGGATTCGGAGTTATAAACGCCTCCTACAAAATGCCACGGAGATCACAATGAAAAATAAGATACATCTATTACGAACTTTTAATCCTCAGCATGAGAATCGAGAGAACGCGAAAACCGTAAACTTGTTTCGGGTATCTATCTTAAAAATTTTAGTAGTACTCTGTTTATCACTCATCCCCTTGAGCTGCTCGAAGGTCCCAGAGGTTCCAGATTTTCTCAAAGATACCTTCCAGCCAGAAATGATTGTCCCTGTGTTTGACCCAGATGCGCATATCATGCCCCAGACGGGCACTGTTGGTTATGTCAAAAAGGGCGTCAAAGCAATGGCAGTGCCACTCAACGATGTAAAGGCGGTTGATGCATTTGGTATCTTTATCTACAATGGAACCGACCACTGGATCTCCTTCAAAAAAAAGGATTGCCAGATGCTTGATGGCACTGGAAACGTTACGAAGCCGATCGATAAATCACAGGAATCCTTTTATCTGAAAAAGAACTTCAGACCGAAACTGCCCCCCGAATTCGGTGCAGAAGTGTTCCGATGGGATAAGACTATTAGAATACAAGGCGGGCCAGCAGTACTCCCCAGAGAAGACCTTGAGAAAACAACCGTGATGCCCGGACAATACGCGAGGTTCTTCCTCTATTTCCGTAAGCGGAGTATTAAATATAGCAGCTTGCGAATTATTGTGCCAAGAGTCACGAGTGATTTCAATGAACAGCAATCAACTTTCGTTTTCAAATTTAAAGTGCAGCGGGGTTAAATACCCATACACGAAGCGGAAATTCCGAGAAAAAGTTGCGAAGTGTGCTAAAGTTGGGAAATTTCAAAGTGTACGAAAGTTTCAATGCCTCACTTTACGGACTTTAGAACATTTTACAGGCTGCCTTTGCCTGCTCCTCCTTGTGTTCTGTTTGAGTTGCACCCTACCCGAAGGCGAAATCGCGCAGCCGATCGAAATACTCCCCTCGAACCGTGAACGGCAGGCTCCCCTTATATTGGGTATTCGTTACATTGAAACGCTCGGTAGGACCGGGCAGGGAGCAGGCGAATTTCGGACCCCATTGGGGCTTACAGTAGATGAGGAAGGCAGAATCTACGTCGCCGATGCCGGGAACAACCGGGTGCAAGTGCTTGACGATGCTGGAAATTATATCATAGAATTCGGAAGTCGTGGATGGCAGACAGGAGAGTTCGATCACCCCACAGATGTAGCGTTGAGTTTTCAAAGAAGGTACCGGCTCTATGTAGCTGACACGGGCAACAATCGGGTGCAATACTGCAATCTCGTTGACCGTATCTTTTATTCACTCAGTGAGCGCGCAGATGATGTCCTCCTTGACCGTCCCGAAGGGATCGGTATCGGACGAAATGGTGAAGTTTATGTCGTTGACACAGGCAATCACCGCTGGATTGAATTCAATGTCGCAGGTGTGCCAGTTGTGACGCGAGGAAGTTTCGGGAGCGGCAGTGAACAACTCTGGAACCCAATAGATCTCGATGTTGATGCCCACGGAAATGTTTACATCGTTGATACTGGCAATCATCTCATAAAAAAATACGACTTCAGCGGTAACCCAATTGACAGGTGGGGTGGCGAAGGCGACGCACTTGGACAACTGCGGGAACCGAAGTGTATCACCTTAGACGAATGGAATTATCTCTATGTAACTGACAGCGGCAACCGGCGTGTTCAAGTGTTTGCACCTGATGGTAGAAGCATCACAGAATTCAGTGCCCCCGCGCTTCAGGAACCCGTGGGCATCGCTGTCTCGAAAACCGGACGTGTCTTTGTGAGTGATGCCGAAGCGAATGACATAAAGGTGTTCCAAGTTTTTCGTAAAAAATAGCCGTCGGCTATCAGCTATCGGCATTGTCCCGCAGGTCTTCCACACGCGGCTTGCGTGAAGAGCGTTCCGATGCACATCAGACATCTCTTGCTGAAAGCCGAAAGCCGAAGGCTGATGGCTGTTCTTGTTTCTTTCTGTTTGTGTATGCTACCGCGTCCCGGTAGTACAGTGTTTTTGTTTGCGGGTTTCCTTCCTAACGACGAAGCCAATATTCTTGAACTTCCCACCTTTTCCGTCCTTCAGAAAACAGAGTCCTTTGAACTGAAAGCAGAAGCGCAAGACTTTACGGTGAAGTATCCACCAATCCTTCCAAACAGCGAACAGGTAACCGACGCAAATGGAAAAGTGCTCGTGCGAGGTATAGACTATCAGATTGATTTCTATTTGGGTACAATTACTTTAGATAAACCCGCAACTGCCGATCCACCTACAGATAAACCGTCCAAACTTAAGATAACCTACCGGACGCTACCATTTGCCATTAAACAGGTCTATAAACGCGACCTTTACGGAGCAGAAATCAGTGCTCAGGAATCAGCGGTTGACAATCAGCAAGACGAGGGCACTCCACCTGAAAACCTCTTTGATGAAAGTCGAGTGCAGCCTGCTGATAGCCAGTTAGAAGTGTCTGGCAGTCAGACATTCGGTGTTTCAGTTGGAAGTGGGCGTGGCGTGTCCCCGAATCAAGAGCTCCGCGTCAATGTAGGAGGTAAAGCCTCTGAAAATATAACCGTCTTGGCGCTCCTATCCGATCAGGATCTGCCTATCCAACCCGAAGGTACAACCGAAAATATTCAAGACATCGATCAGAAATTGATTCGTATTACGCATCCGAACATGCGGGGAACCTTAGGAGACTTTGAAGGGTCGCTCGGGGCATCGGAGTTCATTTTCTTTCCACGGGCATTAGAAGGTGTGCAGGTTGAAGGCGATTTCAAGTGGGTGGACTTTCATTTCATTCCGACTGCCATTCCAAAGGGGCAGTCTACAAGTTTAGTCCTGCGCGGTGAGGAAGGACGCAGTGAATATCGGCTCACAGTTGATGGACAATACGTCATTGTGAAAGCGGGCAGTGAAATCGTCTGGCTGAACGGTGAAAGGATGCGGCGCGGCGAAAACAACGATTACATTATCCGTGAATATGGAGACCCAATCGTCGAATTTAACAGCAAACATCTCATAACGAGCAACGATGTGATTCGGATCGATTTTGAATACATCCCAGAAGATCGGGCGTATCAACAGAATCTTTACGGACTCAGTAGTATCTTCACACTGCCGGGTGAACGATTAACTGTCGGAGCGTCCTACGCTGTTGAGGCAGATTTGAATCAACCTGAACAGACGCTAATCAAGTTTGAAAATGTAGAACTCGAGGCACTTCGCCAAAACATCCTTAATCCGAAGGAGAACGAATCTCCTCTCATACCCCCACAAAAACTTACTGTATGGGGACTGGAGAGTCGTCTGAACATTACAGAACAGGCGTGGATTCAAGGCGAACTCGCCTATAGTAATCTTGATAAAAATACCTACTCTACTGTCGATCGGAAGGAAGTGAGTCGGGCGTGGAAACTGATGGGTTATGCTGACTGGGACTTTGCGACATGGACCGACCAACTGCGTCCGAAACTGACCACAAACCTTGACATACGGTCAATGGATGCCGACTTCGTACCTGTCGGTGCCTCAAGCGGCAACCGGTCCCGCTCTCGTTATGAAACACAATACGCCAAAGAGGGTTTTGATGATGCATTCCTGCTCAACACTGCAGGTAGTCCACGAATTTCCCAAGACGAGAGAACCATGAACTTCGACCTTCGAATGATTCCAACAGATTGGTTAGAGGTCGACGCGGGAGTCGGTAGGAGCGAAGAGAGAGACCCAGAACGCAAAGAAACCGTTCAGGAAGCAACCGCGACCACAGATGAAGCAGCGATTTTACCAACTGCAAACGCAACTATCCGCAACAATTTCAACTGGGGTGTCAATTTCAATCGACGTTCAGGCAGTGGCCGGGTAAGCCCAACCTTCACATCTGTGGGAGGGAACCCCGATTCCCGACTGCCTATAGTTGGACAGGAAAGGAATCCGGTAGGAGGAGCGGAAACACCGAAGCAAAAACACTCCGATTCCCGACAAAGCATCTCTACAGGAGCGCAGCTCCTGAAGAGATTGCCGAATCTCCGTTGGGATGACTACCGTAGTAGTTCCCGGACAGAGGGCGCAGATGCAACAAGGGCACAATCACTACAGAAGGCTCGTCAAGAAGGTAATCTGTCGTATCCGCTCGGTCCCTTCAGAATTTTGGGAACACTCGGAAGAGTCGAGTCAAACGAGGCGCGTAATGCTATGCTCAACCGAAAGCGAAACCGCGCAACAGGACGTGTTGATCTCGCTGATTTCAAATGGGTATCTTTGAACACCAGTTATGAGCTTGAGGAGGCTTTTGCGAAGGAACCGTTGCTTACTGTCGATGACGACCCTATCGGTTTGTCGGATTGGCAGCGGAACACCACAGCACGCACTTGGAAGGTCGGTATCCTTTCACAACAACAATCCTTTCTCAACGGAGGTGTGAATCTGACCGCAAACATTGCGCGTCGGATGCTGAAAGCACACACCGATCTCGGGGCAGATACAACAACACAACTTGCCGATGTCAATCTCCAACTCACACCACTCAGTCGGGCGATTGATATAGAAATCGCTTATGAATTAGATAAAAAACTGACGAGTCAACGCCGCGAGATCTATACCGACATTCACCCACACACCGGTGTTCTGCTCCAACCCGGCGAAGGATACTACGTGAAGTTAGACGATCTGCACTACGTAGAGGATCCCGAAGAAGGCACCTACATCAAAATCTATCAAAATGTAGGGGATAAACCCACAACGGCAGTAGATGCAGAATTCCGAGTCCGTTTTCAACCCCGCCAGTTTTTCGCACGGCGTGCCAGAGCAAGACAACAACAGCAACGCGAGTCAATGTTGAAGCGTGACAGTTTGCGTCCAACTCGGTCGCCATCTATGGATCAAGAATCCGTAAATCCACAAGCCCGTAACGGAGTGGAGGGCGACTCGAAAACAAAAACCGCCAAAGTTCCAAGCCGCGAGAGTTATCTGCAAGGTGAAATTAAAAAATCTCGTTTAGAATGGTTCCTAAATGCTCTCAGGGGACAAACGCGGTTGTGGTTGACCGAAGAGCAGGAGGTCGAGGATGCCGTATCGCTCTATCTGCTCCAAAGTCTACAAGGCTCAGAAACGCTTTTTGGACGATTGAACCAGCACCATCGGTTTGAATTCTCGCCCTCACCAGCATTCAGTTTCGAGTTTAATCTGCGTGCTGGTGAGACACTCAATCGGCGGATTAATAACCAAGAACGTCACAGACGACACCGAACTTATGATGTTGGTCTCTCCGTGAACTCAACGCAACGCATGTCCCTCGGTGTGAACTGGGAACAACGCCGAGAGACCGAGAAATACAGGCAATTTCAGTTGGAAGAACTCGCGCAGGAAACAGCGGTTATGCCGGACAAGGGAGAACTTCCATCAACCCCTATTTCAGACCTACGCCAATTTGAGCAGACAACTGAATTAAGCCTCCGGTATGAACTGAATAGTTCTCTGCGCTGGAGCGGTATCGGCGGATATAACCGGACAATTGACGAGGAGCAACTCGATGAGGAGCCCGAAGCCAGGACGCGAACCTTCTTTTATGAAAATCGCATCACATATAGTCTCATCGGCAAGGGACGCATTGATGTCAACTATAAACTCGGTTATGGTGAGAGTACCGGTGGTATACCCTTTGCGCAATATACTTTCTACGAAGGCATTAGCCACGAAGTCCGCACAACCGCAGATTACAGATTACGAAAGTTCACCGATCTCCTGTTTCGACTCAATTACCGCCTGCTCTCCACAAAGCAACGGAAACCCGAACACCGTCTGGAAATGACAGTCAGTGCTGAGCTCTAATGTCATCCGATGAGCCAGAAACGGGTTTATTGCCTCTGCTGCATTTGCGTCATCATTGACATCATTTGTATAAGCTGCTTGAAGTCCCCGAGGTCAATGAACAGTTTCGCACTGATGTTCCTGTCCCGTCTTTTGGCGGAAAAACCGATACTATAATTCTCTGGCAGGCTCATGAATATCCCCGCAACTAATTGGAGCGCTGCTGCGTTATCCGGATCCACCCTTCTCAATATCGGCAGAGAGTTTTTAGCAGCGATAGCTGGGGACATTGCACAGAAAATGTTGCTGTCAGTCCCTAATTTTTCAACGAGTTTCTGATAACTCGGATGCTCAGGAAATTTCGCCTCGTTTCCCGCCTTCCTATCAAGTGCCATTTGAATCGCTTCTGGACCCGTACCCGTTGCGAAAAGGAGCTGCCCCTCCGTAAATGCATAATACCAATGCCATTTGGTAGGCACAAAATCAGAGACTTCTTCTGGTAATTCCTCTGGAAGTGCCACCTTGAGATCAGGAAAGATGTAACTTTTAATCTCAACTCGGTTGTGCATTATTGACTTACCCACATGAACGTCTTGACTCTTGAGGTGTTCCAGAAATACCTCATCCATATAGACCTTGGCAGCTTGTTCATCTTTCAATTCATAAATGAACAGATAAGCCGGTAGATGCGTATCCTCAAAACCGTAAGAAACACTCCATCGATCTGCAAGAGATTCATGAAAATCTTTCACCTGTTTGAGGAGTAAATCTTGCTGTGCTTGTTGTTCTGGCGTTTTGGGAAAAGTATCTAACCAGAGTCTGCTCAGCTCAACCAGCAACTGTGGGCAACCTTGAACGGCACCATTCATAGCTGCGCGATTCGGGAGTTCATTGAGGAAGGTTAATTCACCAGACCTTTCTTCCAAGACTTTCAGAAATTCGCTATCACTTCTGAATTGCACGGACGGTTTAATCTGCACACCGGTTCCCTCTACCTCAAGCCGGACGTTTATTGATCGCAACTGCTCAATGCCTCCTATTTCCTCTCCGGGTATTTCTTCAAGGAAGGATGCAATTGATTTGGATATCGGATCCCCATCTTGGAGAGCATTTACTATTGATTCCAATTCTTCTTCAGGCAGACCGTCGAAGGTAGCAATAATAGCTTCAACATCAACGCAAACTCCTACCTGATCGTCACCTCCCAAAACATCTGTAAGAAAAGTAGCATAATTTGGGTTCTGCGTGATAGTTTGACCCGCCCCGTTATAGGTGTCAATAACGTTCTCACAAAACCCCATAGGCATTGAAAAAGCGAAAGTATTCTCCAAAATAGCGAAACTCTGATTACCTTCTGTAGCATTCCAATAGGTTACGCCTTTATATTCTGTGGGTGTGCCGCCCTCGGCTTCAATCATCTGTTTCATTGCCGAAGGGTGTGTTAGATGCCCGAGTGCCGAGAGGTGCAGTGGCTGCAAACTGGTAATGAAGACCGCGAAATCTCGGTTCAAATCCAACCCGATTTCTTCAAAATCGGCTAAACTTTCAAACTCGTCTCCGAAAATACTCTTCAAAATCTGCATAGATACGTCGGGAACCTCGGTTTGAGGGGAAAGCTCAGTTGCTATTATATTAATTCTGTTATCCAATTCCAACAGACTCGGACAGTAGATAACACCTAATGTTTCTTCAGGAATTAGGTTCAGAACACTATCTTCTGAAACAATAACTGGTGCCCTTTCAGATTGTTGAGAAGGTGTATCTACAGATGTTTGTTCGGACCCCTTAGATGAATCTTGCGCGGCTTCTACCACATTGAAAGTGGCAAATTGAAGGCTCATCAGAAGTATCAACACAGTGGAGTATAAGGGTAAACATCTCTTTAACATTGCTTTCTCCTTAGGAATGTAGGACTCGTGGCACTATGTCCTGTTTTTGGTTCACTTATCCCATTTGTTTGATAAATTCCGCCGTTTGTCAATGAAGACTTTAATTGTTAAGTGACGCAAATTGCTGATGAAAGGATTGCATAAATCCAGAAAAAATGCAAAAATATATCTGCAATTCAGAGTGTGTAAGTGATTCTACTGATACGTGTTGGTGGGTTTACCTTTTGTAAAATAAGCGGGGAGAAACGGCGGAATGAAAAGACTACTGGCTCAGCAGAGGTTGTGGCGGTTCACTATGAATCTGTGTACTACATTATCTCAACGTGGGTCTATAGAGATTTTCGCGACAAAAGAGTTGACTTTCCCTTCCCCGCTGAACAAATTACCGGTAGCCCCTAACTTAAAATGTGTGCCTTTATCAAAACGGTGCGTGATCCTTCCAGACTTACCGGGTACAATTACCACCTGTTGGGCCTTCACTATCGCTTGTAAACAGAATGAAGGCACCAGCACCCTCTGCACTCCCAATCCAGAGATCAATTGTGAGCATACCGCCATCTTTAAACGCAGTCGTGTCAATTTCAACAACGGTGTAGTCTTGATAACCCGCTTCTGGTGTCTGGAAGATGCTCAAAACATCTTGTGAAGGGTCTGCTTCGTTGAGCACGACGCTTTTTGCTTGCGCGGAGAGGAACCTCGGTCTGTATTCCGATTGATCTGCATTCGGCACAAATCCACCACCTTTACTCGGTGTCGTAGATTTACCAGCTTGGGTCCGCACATCCGGTTTTGACGCGATATTCAAGGTAATAGGTGTGTCAATAAGTTCTACCGTCATTTCCGATGGGGCATCGAAATTGTAAGGCTGTTGGAAACGTGTTAAATACTGATTGCTTGCTCCAAGTGCCATCACAACAAGAATAAGGCTTGAAGCGGCAATTGCCCACGGCACGAAAGGCTTACCACTGGGTGGTGGAGCCGGTTGAATACGGGAAATCTCTTGCATGATTTTCTCGGTGAGATTCGCCCTAATTTGGAAACCCTCCAACGCCTCTTGGATCATGGGTTCCGCCTTCTTTAAGCGGAGTCTCGCGCGACGGAGCCGGCTCTTAACGGTACTCGCGGACACACCTAAAAACTGACTAATCTCTTCACATGTCATTTCTCCGAAGTAGTGAAGTGTGACGACAGTGCGTTCACTTTCCCGCAGTCGGGCAAGCAATCTTTGGACGATGTCGCGTTGCGCTTCAGTAGCCGCTTTCTCCTGCTCCTCGGCAATGTATTGAGAATACGTCCCGCCTTCTATCAGTTCGA